>DAINQQ010000139.1:3730-14763 GCA_036742645.1 Flavitalea sp. | reverse complement strand
ATTAGCTGATTAACCCGGTAAACTCGTTTAGAACCACAGGCGGGATGCCAGATACCGGACCCGGGTCCGATTGTTAGAATTCGAAATTTTTCGTAGATCGTTTACATTCAGGTTTGAAGAGATAAGAAACCAATATCTGAAACCTTTTAGGCCACGAATTACCACCAATCCAGTTCGTGACAATTCGGGCCGTTCGGGGCGAAAGGCCTGTCGCAACAAAAAGTTATCAATATAATTTTTGATTGACCTATAGTCATTCTTGGACTACGCCCCGGAATCCATAAAAGAAACCTGCAATTTATTGGAAATCCAAAAGAGAAATATCAAATATCAACATCGAATTTGCGGGAATTACTATAACGCCGTTGTTATCCTTAATATCGGAAGATCCGTACCCCAGTGAAGGAGGAATGTACAGTTTGATCTTTCCTCCCTTCTGAATAAGAGGCAACCCTTTTTTCCATCCTTCGATCAGACTACCTAATGTAAACGCGCGACTTTTGCCCTCATCAAATTGATGTCCGTTTGATAAAAGACCAGTATAATTAATAACGATGGAGGAACAATTGTTAGGACTATCCCCTGAACCCTGCTGCCAGATCTGATAATAGAGGCCGCTGCCATGTTTGGTAGCATTAATATTGTTAGCGGCGAGATAATCTGCAATGACTTGCTGTTCGGGTAAGGGTGCCACAATATCCTTCGGAGGAGGACAGCCGGTTTCTTTTTTAAGGCAGCCCGGCAATAAATACCACACGCACAATAAGCACAGAATTAGTTTTCTCATAGCAGCATTTTCTATTCGCAATTCAATTATAAGACAGCCGTATTATCTGCATAGCTGCATAGTTACAGTTTTGTTTCATCACTTTGTTGACGGGATTTTATCTCAAGGTATTGCTGCTCTTTCATATCCCACTGATGTTGTTTATAAAAAATCGCCATAAAAATAATAATGAGGAATACCGCCACAATCAATACTAGCGGATTGAGACGACTGACAGCCTCCATATCAGCCCTCTTATACCAGAACTTTCCCGAAAACAACATCAATATAATAGGTAACCCGAATAATGCGCCGATAGGCAAACCGATGAGAAATTGTTTCATTACCTTTTTCTCTTTGAGCCTGTTAGCTTCCCAATATTCCATAAACCTCTTCTCTTCCTCGTTTAACATACTTGTATAACAGCATTTAGGTATCATAGCTGTGTGGCAAAAATAAGCCAGATATTGAATGAGTGCTTGGGTGCAGGCAATTAATATATAACTTGTGGCAAAATCTTACAATACCTTGAAATTATCGTTACTGTTCGCAAAATTTCTTTACCAGCACAAGCAGTTGAATTTGCCCGGCATCGGTGTTTTTTCTATCGATTCTTCCGTAGCAATGCCCGAAGTCACCGAAAAAAATGCACACGAGTTGCTTCAACATATCAGGTTCAGCCAAAAAAATGTTGCAAAACCTGATGAAGAGTTCATCGAGTTTATACGAACGCATACAGGAAAAATACGACCGCTTGCAGAATCTGATCTGGAATCCTTTGTCTCAGACGGTAAGATATTATTGAATATTGGCAAGCCCTTTCACCTGGAAGGTATCGGAACATTGCATAAAAGCAGAAGCGGTACATATGAATTTTACCCTGGAATACCTCTAACCGAAAAACTCGAAAACTTTACGATAGAAAGGGAATTGAAGCCGTCAAACACAAAACAACCGTATGAACATGATTACAACCCCGTATCATCAAATAGTCAATCAGGAAGAACAATCTGGATTGTTCTGGCTATCCTGGTAGGGCTTACGGCGATTATCTGGGGCGGTTATACGCTATATAATAAAAATACAGATGATGACGGACAGTCGGCCACAATTAAAACTCTGGAACCGGCACCCGTTCAGACGGACACGTCACAAAATAGAACAATCGATTCTCCAACCGTGACGACAACACAACCTTCTCCTCCTGTTCTTACAACTACCCCATCCCTTCAGCCTTATAAATTCATTTTCAGACTGGCCAGCAAAAACTATGTAATTAAGCGTTATAATGATTTGAAGTCTTCTAATCCTGGCTTAAACTGGGATACAAAAGATTCGGTGGTTTATAGGTTATATATCTCAATCCCCGCTGCCTCATCAGATACAGCGCGCATCCGTGATTCATTAAAATCATGGTATGGTACGAAAAAGATAATCATCGAACAGTAATCAAAAAGCAGAATCGAGAAACTTACGGCGTTCTTTCACTCTATCTGAAAAAACTGACTGAAGGACTGTATCGTGTACCTATTTCCCGTCAGCCTTTTCCGGAATTGTTCTTTCTATTGAAATACCAATACAATGGTATTCCCATAATTGTCACCAGCAATCCGAATACAGAATTGATGAAAACTGTTTTTCCGGCAATATAATTGGTGATATCAGTGTATAGCGTAACCACAAAATAAAATGCAGCAAAAAGAATAAATATTATGGGCACTACCGGGTATCCCCACACCTTGTAGGGCCGCTCTGCTTCCGGCATTTTTTTTCGGAGAAGAAATATTCCATATGCTCCAAATCCATAAAACAACCAACTGACAAATACAAACATGTCAGTAAGCATATCAAAAGACCCGGATAATACAAACAGGCAGGCCCAGATGCCCTGCAGTAATAAGGCATTTCCCGGCGTGCGAAAACGGGGATGCACTTTGCCAGCCCAGGGAAAGAATTTGTTTTGCTCAGCCATCGCAAAGGTTATACGGGCGCATGGAAGAATATTGCCGTTCGTTGCTCCGGCAGTAGAAATCATCACAAGCAAAGCGACCAAACCGCCTCCTCCAACTCCCATTACAACCCTTAAAGCGTCGGAAGCAACCAGTGAAGATTTTTTCATTTCATCGATGGGCAGCACATACAAATAAGCCTGCGTTATAAGCACATACATTAGCAAACAGGTGCCGAGCCCAATGATTAATCCTCGTGGAATATTTTTTCCCGGGTTTTTTATTTCACCGGCCACGAACCCAAGGTTGTTCCATCCATCATAGGCCATCAATGCCCCTGAGCAGGCGGCAATAAATCCGCTAACCATTCCCCAAAATGATTCATCCCGATCCGAAGAGACTGTGAAAAAATTTTGGAATGACCCTTTTCCCGAGAAAAATATGAGCAGAACCACCATGATTAATACTCCCAATTTCAAAACAGAAAAGAAAACCTGCACGGCGCCTCCTGCTTTTACACTATAGTAATTGATCCAGGTAAAAATAACAATGAGTAGCGCGGCTAACGACTTCACACCAATATTATCGAGAGGAAAAATTTTGCCAATAAAAGGAATCGCTAATGAAACAGACTTTTCAAGCTCCGGTGAAAAGCGCGGCAGATCAAGAAAATACCCGGCATATTGAGCAAACACAAAGGATATTGAAGCAACCGACGCCGTGTTGATCACACTTAACGATGCCCATCCATACAGAAAAGCAAAAAAATCCCCGTACATGTGGCCGAAGAAAACATATTGACCGCCTGTTTTGGGTAAAAGGGTTCCGACTTCTGCATTGATCATTCCACCAAATAAAGAAACGACTCCTGCTATCACCCAAACCATTAACAATATCAACGGTGAACCCACCTGCCCGGCCATTGTAGCAGGTTTCATAAAAATTCCGCTGCCTATAATTGACCCCACTACAATGGAAATAGAGGCCCAAAGACCAAGCTGGCGTTGGAGTTTTTGTGCAGGCATGCAGTGTTGGGGCTTGTTGTTTAAGGCTTAATGTTTACGTTTAAAGTTTAAAGTCTAATGTTTTAAGGTTGATTACAATGATCTTAACTAACAAAACTACAGTGGCAAAACGTTTAAGTATGGTTGAACCACAAACCACCAACACAAACCTTAAACCTTAAACCCTAATACATAAATTCGCAAATAATACGATGAAAATGATGGGTGCCCTGTTCTCTTGTAACTGAATAGCGACCATGTTTGTAAAAACGGGAACGAATCCCTTTTTGCACAGCTTCCACCACTTCTTCATCCTCCAGCTCAACCGTATTCAAATCCGATCCTGCCCCGGTATTAAATTTATCTTCCTTCCATACATAAGTTAAAAAAGAAACTTTGCACTGCTGAATATTGACTGGCTGAATAAGATTTATGCTCAAGCCCCATGGATAAAAATTGAACATCATATTTGGAAATACCCAGAAATAATAAGCGGCTACTTTCTTTCCATAATCGGGAGAGCGTTCTGGAACGTCAAAAACATTATCGGCATCTTTTGCTATTCCGAGTTGAAGATTGGAATACTGAAATAACTCGGTAGTATAATCGCCGAAATCTATGACTGCATTCAAACCTGCATGCACAAATGGGATATGGAAACCTTCCAGGTAATTTTCGCAATACAACGCCCAGTGAGCATTTACGAGGTAGCTTTTGGAAAGGCCCGGTTTGAAGACAAAATCATTCAACGGTAGCCAGCTTAGTCTCTCGATCATATCTTTGAAGTACGGTCCTGGTCGGCAATCTTGATCGAGGGATGTAAATAGGAAATCGCCCCATTGGTAAAGAGGAAGCTGTGTGAGATTATCATCCGGTGAAGGAAAATTCTTCACTTCCCTAAATTCAGGCATCGAACGGAATGAGCCATCCAGGCCGAAGATCCGTCCATGATAGCGGCAACGGAGATTGGGGACTTTACAGGCTCCGGGTATGAGAATAGTTCCTCTGTGTGTGCAAACATTACTGAGGCAATGAGTATTGTTTTCGTTGTCTCTTGTCAATACTAAAGGCTCATCCAGGTAGTTCTCGAGCAAAGTAAAGGGTTGACATTGCCCAGGCTCTCTTAGACAACCGACGTCTCCGGCAAACTGCCACGATTTGGAAAATATCTTTTCTTTAGCTTCAGCAAAATACTTTGGATCGATATAGAAATCAGTACTGAGCGTTTTTGCTCTTGAAATATCCGGATCTACGTTGAATACTGACATAGTGAAGTAAAAAGGAAAGATAAGAACAGAATCCGGAATTCAGAATCCACCATTCTAATTCAGAATGTGATGCCATCGTAAAAAATCAGGGCGAAGAGTCAAGCAATCCTCATTTTAGATACAATCAGATGACATTATCTGATCATCTTGCTATATATTTAAGCATCATTGGATCATGTTTTAAACTATCAATCAAACACTCATGGTAAAATATGTTTTGTTTTTTTTATTAAGTTTTTCTGTATCGTCCTACCTAACTGCGCAAAAAACAAAAAAATTATTTAATGGCAAGAATCTTTCCGGCTGGACTGTCCACGGTACAGAAAAATGGTATGTAGAAAATAAAGAACTGGTTTGTGAAAGTGGTCCTGATAAACAGTATGGATATTTGTCGACCAACAAAAATTACAAAGATTTTACCGTGACGATGGATTTTAAGCTTGAGGCAAACGGCAATAGCGGTGTATTCATCCGCTCGGGAATCGAAGGCACGAAAATCAGTGGCTGGCAGGTGGAGGTTGCACCCGAAAATCATCACACTGGGGGTATCTATGAGTCTTACGGTCGCGGATGGATCATACAACCAAAGCCAGAGGATGAAAAGTGGCTGAGAGCGAAGGACTGGAATACTTTAAAAATAAAAATGGTAGGAGACGAAATAACGACCTGGCTCAACGGTCATCAAATGGTTACCCTGAAAGATGAAAAAATTGGTAAAGGCGAAGGATTTATCGCCTTGCAAATACATGATGGAGGAGGGATAAAAGTAAGATGGAAAAATCTAAAAATTCAAGAGCTCAGGTAGTACAATCGGTGCTGGAAAAGCCGCAGATGTGATGCCTTTGGAACGGTTTTTAGTTATAAATAGACTGAAAACGTCTTTTTCTAAACGATCATAATTTTCAGGCTTGCGAATTCGTATCAAAGAAAATTCACTTATCGCCCGGATGGCCGCATGGAAACTGAAAAGTGGCCGAATGGCAATTGTTTTTGGAAAAACAATCTACCTGCACAATGTGTCACGCGAAGAATTCCTCGAGAACCAACGGTGGGTTAAACATGAACTGGAGCATATCAGGCAATACCGCAGGTACGGTTTGATTCCCTTCCTTATACGTTACCTGATAGAGCACGCTAAGAACGGATATTCAAATAACAAATACGAACGCCAGGCAAGAACCGCGGAAGAGTATTGAATCAACAAACCGTGCCGGAGGCAACCAGGTTTACAAGAATATGTTTCGTTAATCAAGAGCTATATCAAGCACCTGCTGCATCGTTTTTACGTAATGAAACTTTAGCCCCTTGATAAATGCTGGATCTATATCCTGGATATCCTTCTCATTATGCCAGCACAAAATAATCTCTCTTAAACCTGCTCTTTTAGCGGCAAGTATTTTTTCCTTGATGCCTCCCACAGGCAGAACCTGTCCTCGCAAAGTAATTTCGCCCGTCATTCCAAGATATGACCTTACTTTTTTTCCCGTTAATGCGGAGGCAATAGAAGTGATCATAGTAACACCGGCACTTGGCCCATCCTTTGGAACAGCGCCTTCGGGCACATGTACATGCACCGTTTTCTTATTGAAAATATCTATATCGATATCGATTTTTTTCGCATTCGATTGTAAGTATGTCAGTGCAGTCGTCGCGCTTTCTTTCATCACATTTCCCAGGTTACCTGTCAACTTCAGTTCGCCCTTTCCTTCGCTGAGACTTGTTTCCACAAATAATATATCGCCACCAACATACGTCCATGCAAGGCCTACAGCTACCCCGGGCATATTGGCGACTTTATAAAATTCATTGCTGAAACGTGCTCTTCCAAGTATTTTTTCAACATCATTCGGCGATATACCGGATTTTATTCTTCCTTTCATGGCATATTCCTTAGCCTCGTATCGCATTACAGAAGCTATATAACGGTCAAGCTCACGTACGCCACTTTCCCTGGTATAGTCCTGGATGATTTTCTCCAGTACCTTATCACTTATCTTGAAACTTGTGCTTTTCAGTCCATGGACATCTTTTTGTTTTGGAAGAAGATGTCGCCTGGCAATTTCTATTTTTTCTTCAACGGCATAACCGTTCAGATTTATAACCTCGAGACGGTCGCGCAACGCAGGTTGAATGTTATTGATATCATTGGCTGTAGCTATGAACAACACTTTACTGAGATCATATTCAAGTTCGAGGTAGTTATCGTAAAATGTATTATTCTGCTCGGGATCGAGTACTTCTAACAACGCTGACGAGGGGTCGCCACGAAAATCTTTTCCCACCTTATCAATTTCATCGAGGATCATTACCGGGTTCGAAGATTTCACCTTCCTGATCGATTGAACAATTCTTCCAGACATCGCTCCTATATATGTTTTTCGATGGCCACGGATTTCACTTTCATCATGAAGGCCACCTAAGCTTAACCGTACGTACTTGCGGTTCATAGCACTGGCGATGCTTCTTCCCAGGGACGTTTTACCAATTCCGGGAGGACCAACAAAACAAAGGATGGGACTTTTCATATCTCCCTTTAATTTCAAAACCGCGAGATATTCAAGAATACGCTCCTTTACCTTGGCCATTCCATAGTGATCAATGTCCAATATCTTCTTTGCTTTTTTCAGGTCGTAAGAATCTTCCGTATAATCTTCCCATGGAAGATCGAGCATGAGATCGAGATGATTGTACACGATTGAGTAATCGGGTGTACTTGGATGCATTCTTTCAAGCTTTTCAATACCTTTTTGAAAAAGATCTTTCGCAGCCTGTGGCCATTTCTTCGACTCGGCCTTTTTCTGCATTTCCTTTACTTCCCTTTCATTGTTATCCCCACCAAGCTCATCTTTAATGCTTTTCAGCTGTTGCTGTAGGAAATAGTCGCGCTGTTGTTTGTCGAGTTCCGTTTTTGTTTTTGTAGTAACCTTATTTTTCAGTTCAGCAAACTGCAACTCCCGTTGCAGTAACTGCATCAGCAGATCGGCTCTTGCCTGGATATGATTTAACTCAAGCAGCTTCTGTTTCTCGACCAGTTCGGTACTCAGATTACTTGAGATGAAGTGTATCAGGAAGGAGGGATTCTCAATATTCTTTAAAATAATTCCCGCCTCTGACGGCATATTCGGCGACAACTGGATGATCTGAGTAGCCAGGTCTTTTATATTGGAAACATAAGCTTCGAAGTTCTGATCCTTTGGAGGTTCTTCCTCTTCAAGCAAGTCAATCATCGCTTTGAAGTATGGGTCTTCACTTAAAATAGTCCCAACCCTAAATCGACGTTTCCCCTGAATGATAACCGTTGTTCCACCGTCGGGCATTTTTATCAACTTAACAATGCGGGCAATCGTGCCAATATCTTCAAGATCAGTTACTGTGGGATCTTCGATGTCACTGTCTTTTTGTGCAACAACTCCAACCAATTTGTCACCCTTATAAGCATCGTTTACCGCCTTGATACTTTTATCGCGACCCACCGTAATTGGCAATACCACACCTGGAAAAAGGACGGTATTCCGCAAAGGAAGAAGAGGCAAATCGGCGGGAAACACAGTCTCAGTGCTATTATCACTATCATTTTCATTCAGGGGGATTATCGGCATAAAGTCCATCTCATCTTCGGGACTCAATATAAAATTCATCTCTTTCATACAAAAATTTCAATGACAAAATAACACTTCCTCCCAATAATTATTGGATTTTTTAAAGAAGGGTATATAGGTTCAAGTTTAGTGCCAAGGAGTAGGCGGCTGGGGCGACGCGATTCTGGAGTGAGCAATCGGTTACAATTTTGGTTTTCCAAATTTGAAACATGTTAAATGTGTCGGCAATTTGAGTTTCATATTTTATAAATGATATGCGTGTACGTTTCTTTCTTAATTATGGAAAACCTCAACTCTACCAGCTCATAAGACCTTATAGCACCAACTTCCTATCAAACCGGGCGCCGTCTACCCTATTTGTAGTATTGTCATAATGAAATTAAACCGTAAATTTTGATGTGAATTCAAACGTCCAATGTCTACGAGCTGCAAGATATTCTTATCATCTACAAAAAAGGACCTCGAAAAGGAAAGAAGATCTCTGATTGAGCTGCTTAAAACAGCTGAATACGAAGTCTGCTGCATGGAATGGTTTGGCTCTTTCACCCAGCATCCCAAAGTTGAGGTTGAAAATTACGTCAGGCAGTGTCCTATCTACATACTTCTTATCGGCGAATCTTACGGCTCTATCCCTGAACAGGACGACGTCCTCCTTGGAAAGTCTTTCACTGAATTCGAGTATGACGCCGCTTGTAACAAATGCCACGAAGAAGGAATGGTGATCCTATGCTTTAAAAAGGACATCGAACGTACAGATGAACGACTGATAAAATTTGTTGAGCGATTGGGCAAATCTCATGGTATCGCAAATTTTACAGATGCCGATGATCTTCCCGGTATAGTATTGGCCTCTTTAAGAAGAGAGCTGAATAAACCCGAATACAAAAGACTTTTTGAGGAAGAAACCGTGACCGAAAAGGTCCAAGACAAAAATCATTTGTCGGGCGATTTGAAATATTTCTGCGACAGGTATTGCCAGGCTGATGCATTTGATAACTCCTTTTATCTAACGAATTATCAAAATCCCATACATCTGTTTCTATTACCCGGACAAAAAGACGATAGTCACACTTCTTTTGTAAATCGTTACGCATGCCAATTTACATACGAGGGTAAGAGTATTGTAGAAGTGTCGGTAGCTGCAAAATATTTTCCATTGCAGAATGAAACGCAGCTGTTGGGGAGAATCAAAAATGAAATAAGAACGCAATTGGTTGAAGAGTTAACACTTCCGTTAAGGCAGGTGACAGCCGAGTCGATTTTTGAAGCCCTTACAAAGGCAAGGAAGGATTTACTGATCATTAATCTCATCATTGAAAGTTCATACCTTAAAGAAAACAATATCAATATTTACAAGAAAGCGATCGGGATATTTTACAATGAAATCACTGCGATGAAAATTGAGAACGAAGAAAAGAAAATATTGATTTTTTTGTTATTCAGGCAAAGCGAAGGGGACCAGGATAAACAGTTAAGCAGCGAAATTCTTGATGACAAATTATTCCTGAAGGATAATAAGCTGCCACGCCTGGAAAAAATAAGCATCAATGATATTGAAGACTGGCTGGTAGCAAGAAAGATCGAGCAGAATGAAGATAAAATTGCATCAACTTTACAAACATACTTCCCCTCATATTACAATCGGCCCGAACAGACATTTTCTATGTCAAAGGCGGAAATTGTTTTGGACCAGATTATATTCAATAAATCTAAAAAACCCTAAACCATGTCCGATGCTAAATTGTTCGACCTAAAAGACATTCAAACAAACGCGGACCTCGATCCACAGAACTATGTGATAGAAGATAAAGGTTTGGCGAAGGCAGTGAATATGGCGATATGGCTACAGAAGCCTTTACTCGTAACCGGAGCGCCTGGTACAGGAAAGACACAACTCGCCTTCAAAGTTGCCCATGAACTTAGTCAAACAGGCCCGAAAGATCTGAATGGCTTCGCTGCATTCTCACCAACACCCTTTATTTTCAATACCAAGACTACTTCCAACGCAACTGATCTCTTTTACACTTATGACGCGATAGGACATTTTCAAAAAAGGCATATCGACCGCGATCTCAACAACGGCACCACCAACCAGGCCCACCCCTTCATTCAGCTGAATGCATTGGGAAAGGCAATCCTGCAGACCTATGGCAAACAAAAAGTATCTAAAAATACGAGATTACAGGAGCTACAGCTTTTAAAGAATTTTGATACACTGGATGAACAGCCGAAAAGCTCAGTAGTGTTAATTGACGAAATTGATAAAGCTCCGCGCGACTTTCCCAATGACCTGCTTAACGAAATCGAACATTATGAGTTCATGATAAATGAAATCAACAATCTTCAAGTTCGGCGAGCGGCTCCCCAGCCTAATGAACCCATGGCCAGAATTGTAGTAATAATGACGAGCAACTTTGAAAAAAATCTTCCGGATGCGTTCCTGAGGC
>DAINQQ010000139.1:0-3720 GCA_036742645.1 Flavitalea sp. | reverse complement strand
CATCTCCGACCGATGAGGCATTGTATAAAATTGTTTGTGCCCGCATGCAACCTTATCTTAAGGTAATTTACAAAGACGAACCGGAAGCTGCTGTTGAAATGAAATTCAAAAATCTACAACAAAAAGTAAGTATTGTCATTTCTGAATTCCAGCAGTATAAAGAAAAAATGATGGAGAAACCGCCATCCAATGCAGAGTTACTCGAATGGATCAAGGTGCTGGAGATTGAAGGCTTTTTTTCCGAAGATGTTGATTTCAAAAAACTTTCTTCAAATCAAAAAACTATTCTACAATACACTTTACCAATCATAGCAAAAAGCAAAGACGATAAGGAGAAAATAGCCGGGTGATATAAATTCTGAACCGTCATCAAAACTCGTACAACTTTGAAATGATTGGTGACCCGTGACGGCCGATAAAAATTGAAAAGTTGCCTACATCAACACATAGTGCAATACCGCTTTCATCACTGCTGATCATGCTTAAGGCTGAAGGATTCGACATCAGCACCTCGACACTACTTGATATTCAAAAAGTGATAGCAGGTCTAAACCGCGACGAACTCCGTGACTTTCGGGAGCTGAGATCGGTTTTGAGTCCGTTCATTTGCCGAAATAAGGAAGAGCAGGATCGGTTTAATCAGGTCTTTGGAAAATATGTTAGATCGATTACACCCGAAAGTACCGTGAGCAATATTGTCTCCGCGAACGCTTCAACAAAAAAGAGGTATAAAATCGCGGCGGCCATAATTTTCCTGATACTTGCAGCAGCAACTTATTATTTCATCAAACATCGCCAGGCATCGCCTATAATAGAGTTAGCAATTGAAAACACTTCAGGCGCATCCGATCTGGACCCCATGGTCAGGGACACGCTAATGTTCAGCGCTCAACTTAAGGATATCAGGCTCTCTGGCAAGCGTGCAGTATCAATCAAGATCGATGACAAGGTTTATAATGGAATCACCAAGCTCAAGCGAGTATTCACACTGCCGGGTGTTCACCGTGCGGTTGCGTGGGTACACGACGCTGATACAGACACCATCGCTAGCTCATCGGTAAAAACTTTTATCATAAAGTGCGAAGAAACTCCATCGGTTACAATCAAGAGGGGGTTGGCAGATCAGGCTGGAGTTTCTGGCAGGAAAATTTATTACCCCGACTTTATAAATCCATCAAAAGATAGTGCACGGTACCAGTTCAAATGGTTTATTAACGACCGCCCGGTTTCGACGGAAAAGGTTTTCAGCAGCAGCTACACGTCTGAGAAGACCTACAAAGTTTCATTGCGGGTTGAAAGTGTTGGTTTGCATTGCAGCACAGACTCCTTAACTGCAAGTTTGAATGAGTTGCCTGCATACGATCTCGGCATCAATCCGGCAAATCCATTAAAGTTTACAGCTGACTTCAATTGGACCAGCATTGCATGGATAATGTTCTATGGCCTTGTCTTGCCGGGACTGGCAGCCTTATTTATTTTGTTTTTTAAGCGAAAGAATATTAAAAAACCAGCCGTACGCGAAGCGACCGCAGAATCCAGGGAGGAATATACGGGCCCTTACGAGATCGAGTTTAAAAATCAGAACGATAAAATCACAGCGGAAATTGAAATCAGCCGAATGGCTGAGGCCATGCGCAAGAGACATGTCGGAGACGTTATGCTGTTAGATATTCCAAAAACGATCAGCAAAACGATTCGGGCAGGAGGGTTCCCTTCGTTAACCTTTGCGCCAAGGACTCAGCCCACGGATTTTTTGATCCTTCTTGATAAAGGAAATTCCACTGGTCACCAGGCGCGATTGTTCGAATACATCGTTAAAAAACTGCAAAATGAGCAGGTGAACATTATTGCTTATCATTTTTACAAAGAACCATTACTTCTTAGCAATGAAAAACTGAACCATAGCATGATACCGGTTGATAAGATCGGAAGGCTTTATCCAAACACTGTCTTGATCATTTTTAGCAATACTGAAGCTTTTTTTCAAAGTCTGAACCGAAAGGTGAAGCCTTGGGTATCAGAAAAGTTCAAGGGATGGCAACGCAAAATAATTATAACTCCTGTGTCTGTTGGTGACTGGGATTACAAAGAGACGACTTTGCTTAGTGAAGGCTTTACTGTAGTTCCTGCAGATTTGAATGCACACCAGCTGATAATTGGTGAAATCAATGACCTCATAAACAAGGAAAAATTTAGAAAGTTACCTCTTCCGCATTCCTATTCCTCGCGATTCGTAAACTTTGACGATTGGCATGGTTTAAAAACATACCTGGGAGATGATCCATTATTATTACAATGGATTTGCGCCCTTTGTGTTTATCCATACATTGATTGGAAAGTGACCGTTGCAATAGGAAAAGCGATAGAAAATAATTCACCTCAACAGCATGGACTCGTTACGTACACAAATTTGTTAAAAATTTCCCGAATAAAATGGATGCAAAATGGTCTTCAACCCGATGAGGTTCGATTAATGATGCTTCATCATCTTGATAACCGAACCGAATTGATAGCTCGCGATACAATCGTCAGATTGCTTAATGAAGTTGAAGGTGACATACTGCCCACCTCAATGGCCAGGAGTGAATTTGATCTTAATAAGACCGTGAACCGATTTTTATTGCATACTGAGAAGCCGGAGGAAAACGTACTAACGGATTCAGAAAAGTCAATGATGAAAAAATATGTCGAAAAACAGTGGCTTGATTATCCGCTAGAAAGTTACCTGAATTCGGCTAACAGAACTCTTCTAAAAGAGAAGGGCGGAGGAAAGAGTATTTCGCCTGAAGAATATTTTAAGCAGGATGATACCTTACAGAAAAATAAGATCCGCCGTGAGCTTATCATCAGGCGCGCCTCGGCGGCTGCCATCGTTTGCGCAGGATTGCTATTCTTATTCACTTCTTTCAGAAACGAAAAGAAATATAAGTTACCAAATCAGCTGGCTGACATTTCCTTTAACTTCTCAGTTCCTGGAAATGATATTGATCCTTTGCTGACTGAGTTATCTATCACGACTAACGGCTCAGCCTATTCCGCCACCAGAATTTCAGATTCTGGATTTGTAATCAAAAATATCGCTCTCGATTCTTCCCAAACAGGAAGTATTACAATCCAAAATCCTAATACTAATTTTTTCATTGAAAGGCCGATTGACTTAAAATGGAAAACTTACAAGTTGGCGATCGTAGCCCCAAAACCAAAATTGCCATTATACGTACGGTATAATAACGCCCCGGTCTTTTCTAACATCGAGCCGCAGTTGAACAATGAGTTATATCAATTTAATGTCTCAGCTGCTCAGCAGGATTTCTCTGACTCGTCAAAGATCGTATATTATGAAACAAGCCAGAAAGCAAGAGCGGATTCAGTCGTTGATATTATTAAAAATTTATTGGGCACCAATGTGAAAACGGAATTTATCGAAGAGGTAAGAACTCCCGAGGCCACCCCCATATTATTTTTGAATCTATCGTCTGGGGGGCCTTGCAATCCGATTTCGATCGCCACATTACCGGTTTCACTCAATGAAATCTGGAAGGGAAGGACAAGCAACCGGCTAGCTACTATTGATCTTTCCCGGCGACTAATTTACTATTCAACGGGAGATAAAACTACATATGGAACCTACGTCATTGATGAAATCTGCATGAGCAATACTGGAAGTTATAAGCTCATCACGAGTGCCGACGACCAGTATAAAGTTTTTTTTATCAGGAG
>DAINQQ010000138.1:3766-14902 GCA_036742645.1 Flavitalea sp. | reverse complement strand
ATACTGACTGAGCAGCAATTTCGGTACTTTATCCTGGAGAGTAAGTAGGGGAATATTTGCGATGTCGTTTTTCAGGTCATGAAGCCAGACCACGTGCAAGACGATGTTTTTATAGTTTTTGTCGTGCTGATGAGCATGACGAAACCAGTCGGAACTTTGCACATGCAATTCAATATTCCCAATCCATTTTGTTTCTCCAATTTTTATCGAAGCCTCCATGAAGTCCGGCCCCTGATGTAAGTTCCATTGCCCGCGATGAATGATTTGTAACGATTCACCCGTTGAAAGCTGAAGTTCGTTCTTGTTGAAATACTGAAACTGCCAGATATATTGCAAGAGCCGTTCGGTCATTTGGAAAAAAATTAGCATAGACAAGTTACCGAAGCAGACTTTTGCTGCGAAGATGATTTCAACAATAGTGCTTGTTTTATTCGCGAGCTTTTCAGTGGGAATAACAGTTACTGGTATTCTTTTTTAGAATTGCGCTTCTCCTTACCATTTTTCTGAACTGTCATCCCGCGAGGGATCTATTGGCCCGGCAGAGTATGAGTATGATTATCTAGTAAACTTTAGCTAGATAAATCCAGGAGATTCCTTGTGTTTCGGATGACAGATCAAAAAAATCAAGACAGATCAAAAGATGGGGACTTTAAAAAAACCGTTTCTGTAAAACGACAATTATCACAAATTCTTTAACTCTTTCACCACCCTGCTTACGGGTAAACCCATGACATTGTAAAAGTCACCGTTGATGCTTTTGATGCCGGTTACGCCAATCCATTCCTGTATCGCATAGGCCCCGGCTTTGTCGAGGGGCTTATAATGTTTCACATAGTGATTGATCTCTTCAATACTCAAGTCGTGAAAGGATACTTCGGTAATATCAGAAAATGCGATTTCTTTTTGACCAGTCATCATTACTACGCCTGTGATAACTCGGTGGGTTTTACCTGAAAGGCGGGTCAGTATTGTAACTGCATCATCCTCGTTATGGGGTTTACCGATGATGCAGCCATCAAGAACCACGATTGTATCAGCGGCCACAATAATATTCCCGCTTTCATAGCGCTTGTAGATATCCGATTGTTGTACAGCCAACGCCTTATTACGCGCAATATACACCGGCACGTCCTCTACGGGCAGATCTTCTGGATAAGACTCTTCGGTTTCCTTTGTAAGAATATCAAAATCAATTTCAGCCCATTCAAGAAGTTGTTTTCGTCGTGGCGATCGTGAAGCGAGAACGATGCTTTTCATGGTGAGTTGTCAGTGGTCAGTTGTCAGTGGTAAGTGGTAAGTGGTAAGTGGTTAGTGGTTAGTGGTTAGTGGTTAGTGGTTAGTGGTTAATTGTACTTGCCATTGTGAATAACGAATGTATGGATTTGTATCTAAACTTCACCGGGGTAAGCGATATTTTTGCTAATCTACAACCTACCACTTTACTACATGGACGATAACCCACAACTCACCATTCAGAACTCACAACTCACCACCTATGTCCTAAAGAATATCATCGACAAAATCCCAGTCAGCATGACAAGTTTTATAACACTGCTAAGCTGGTGAAAATCTTCGGTTGTTTTAGCGACGAGCAATTTTCTGAGTATGTATAAAAGGGGAAGAATAATCATCACGAAACAATATAATGCCGACCACCACCATCGGAATTGAAGTACATAAAATTGGATAATGCCAAGAGAAGCGATCAGTACTACAAACCAGGTCGAAACAAATACGGTGGTCACATGCACTCCCCACACAATGGGCATCGTCCGGCAGCCATATTTTGCATCACCAGGCATATCTTCAATATCCTTCACAACTTCCCTGATTAGTGAAATGATGAAGGCAAAACCTGCATACAAAAAAGCAAACCGGAAGACTCTTGTCATGGCAAATAGCTCTTCGCCCTTTAACCTGCCATAAAAAATCCGCGACCATTCGGCGAAATACAGCACCAATACTACCCATGCACTGAGCAGTGAAATGATTATGTTCCCGATCAAGAGCCTCCGCTTGAATGTGGTTGAGTAAAGCCAAAGTAATGCTACACATAACAGGTTCGCAAAACCGATCAGCATATTATTAACTTTCCATCCAATATAAAAGCTCACCAATACTCCAATTGCCGACAAGCTTAGATGCCACACTATTGCCCATCGCCGTTTGATAACTTTTTCAACAACCAGCTTATGTGGCTTATTGACCCGGTCAATATTCAAATCGAAATAATCGTTGATGATATAGCCAGCTGCTGCAATAAAAACAGACGCAAGCACCAACAGAAAAAACAGTTTCTGGTGTAAAAAGGGCCTCATTCCTTCATCGCTAAAGATCGGGATCAATATGAAATAGTAAAACAAAACCTGTGTAAGCGCAATGAATAACAGGTTTAGTCCGCGAATCAAGCCAAGGAAAGCGGTGATCAACTTCATATTGTCTCGAAGGTATTCATGCCGTTAATGAATTGGGCTGGGATTTATTTGCTGGCAACGGTCACATCCAGATCCCAATCGCCATTCAGTTTCAAAACTTTTTCAATGACATCTCTGACGCATCCTTTTCCTCCGGCGTAAGAAGATATGTATTTCGCGATTTCCTTAATCTCGGGAACGGCGTCACAGGGAGCACATGGTAAGGCGGCTTCCCGCATCACAGAGTGGTCGGGAATGTCATCTCCCATGAACAACACTTCGTTCCATGTTATATTGTATTGCTTAATATAATCGAGAACACCAGATCTTTTATCTTTCACGTTCATGAAAACATCGGTAATCCCTAATTTTTTCAAGCGGGAAACTACAGCTTCCGAAACTCCTCCTGAAAAGATAGCGACCCTGTAACCTTTCTTGATGGCAAGTTGTAACGCATATCCGTCTTTAATATTCATTCTTCTCACCTGCTCACCATTATCGAAAACAAACAGCGTACCGTCAGTCAGTACGCCGTCAACATCAAATACAAATGTTCTTATCCTACTAAATAATTCGAGCATAAAAATCACTTCTGGTTATCTCTCCATTCATATACCCAGTTACTTTGGATCATTTCCAAATGCCCTTCATTACTCTCTTCCCGTTTGCCAACGAAATTGGGGAGTTGAAGAACCCATTCAAGAAGATCAGTAAAACGCACACGATAGATCTTTCCTTCGTTGAATTCATCGCCGAAGCGATCATAGAGCTTCATGGCAATATCCTCATAGTCACTCCATTTAATAGGGGGTTCAAAATCAGCCATTGTTCAAAAAAATTTAATGTTTTATTCACCTAAAAATTGCGTCTGATCGGGAAGCGTAACTTCTATTTCACCTTCCCCGGGATGTAATACACATTGGCATCCCAGCCGTGAATTTAGGCGGGGATTGATAGCACGGTCGACAAAATCTTCCTCCTTATCCGTCATTTCCTCCATATACTCTTCCCCTTTTTTTATATAAAGATGACAGGTACTGCAGGCACAAACACCACCACAATTATGATGCAGGTCTATATCATTCTTCAAAGCAATCTCCAACAGGCTTTGATCAGGGTCTATTGCAAACAGTGTTTTCTTTTCCAGTCCTTTCTGCTCAAAATTAAATGTGACGGTATACATTCTGAATTAAAAAAGTTGGCAGCAAAAGTAAGACAAATGAATTTGGCTGGAGTCACAAAGTTCTAGGCGTCGTCTTTGCCGCTGCTTCGTGTTCTTTGTGCCATTCTTCCGTGTTGTTTGTGAAACCTGCTGACTAAACAATCAGGGGTTCACAAAGAACACGAAAGAGAGACAGGACACAAAAAAAAGCCGTTCATGCGAGAACGGCTTTCTGGTAATCACAGAAGAATAACTAAAATGCTTTCTTCTTATTATATACAAGATTATTTTGAATGATCATATCACTGACCACTTTCACTGCTTCATCGAGGTATATATCAGATCTCAAATTTTTAATCCATTGTTTGAAACGCTCCGACTTCCCACTATCATATTCATATTTCTTCAGGTCTTCAGAAAGGGCTTCTACGGGTAATTCAACAGTCAGCTTATTTAAACTGTCAATTTGCTTTACCGATGCTTTCACCTGCTTTTGCTCGTCCTGGTATTTTTTGAGATTGAGGGTATACACCTTATCATTTTGTTTCGACAACCATTCTGCGTTTGTCTTGATACGGTTGAAAGATTCATTATTTTTCACCCTTTCCAAACTTGCTTTTTTGATTGGGTTAAGATCAAGGCTGTATTTCCAGTTACTATAGTCTGCCTTTTGAATCTCATCCCATGGTAACGCATCCGGGTTGTGCTTTTCACGTAGCGGCGAATATTCGAATACGTCAGGAAGTGTAATATCTGAGCTCACACCGCGTAACTGTGTTGATCCACCATTGATGCGATAAAACTTCTGGAGGGTAAGCTTCACTGTACCCAACTCACTGTTAGGCTCAAGTATGCCGAGCGTTTTATCCAGACCTATATTGCGTTGAACGGTTCCCTTTCCATAGGTAGTAGTGCTTCCTATGATCACTCCCCTGTTATAATCCTGTATCGCAGCTGCAAAAATTTCAGAAGCGGAGGCACTGAATTCATTCACCATAACTCCCAGCGGACCATCATACAGAACACTCTTATCACGGTCGCGGTATACCTGGGGTTTTCCGTCACGATCCCTAACCTGTACGATTGGGCCATCTTCGATAAATAATCCCACCATTTGGACAACGTCGTATAACGATCCACCACCGTTGTTGCGTAAATCGATAATAATACCATCAACTTTTTGCTCCTTAAGTCTTATAACTTCTTTGCGGACATCTTCAGATGACCGGGCGCCTTTCGGATTATCAAAGTCGGCGTAGAATTCAGGTAAGAAAATAAAACCAAGCTTTCCTTTCTCTGTATTGATAACAGCGCTTCTTGCAAAAGTTTCGTCCTGAACAATCTCATCGCGAACAAGTGTTACAGTCTTTACAGTCCCATCACCCTTCTTAAGGGTAAGCTTTACATCAGTCCCTTTTTTACCACGGATCAACTTAACCGCATCTTCTACAAAAAAGCCGGTAAGATCAACCGGTTCCTGGGTTCCCTGGCCAACTTTCGTAATCACATCGCCCACATTTATTTCCCCGGATTTCCAGGCTGGACTACCTGTTAATAATGTTGCGATCTTGATATTACCATCTTCCTCACGCAATGAAGCTCCTATACCGTAAAATCGTCCACTCATCTGCTCATCAAAATATCTTTTTTCCATTGGAGGAAAGAAGTTGGTATGGGGATCCATTTCTCCCGTGATGGTATTTACATACGCGTTGAAACGATCATCATCAGTGATTTTAAATTTCAATCGATCGTAACTTCTGTCCATTATTTTCAACACCCTATCTCTCGCATCTTTTTCAAGTTCTGCATCTGCCTTTACCACGAAGTCTTGCTTGCCCTTATTTTTTTCACGACTATCGAGCAGATCCGCATAGCGTTCAAGCACCATGTATTTCAAACGTTTTCTCCAGGCTTCTTTCCTATCGCCGTCAGAGCTTTCAAACTCTTTTTTATCGGCATTCATATTTACGATCTCGTCTTTTGTAAAGTCGAAGGGGTTTGCAAGAATTTCTTTATAGAACGCTTCGGTCTCAACAAGTCTTTTTTTGAATAATTCGGAAACAGCGGGAACAAACTGAACAGGTCCTCCCAACAACTCATCATCTAATTTTGTCTCATACTTTCTGAGCTGATCAATATCGGATGTAAGGAAGATATTTTTCTGTTCGTCTATTTCTGCGAGATATTTCTTGAAAATTGTTTTCGAGAAACCGTCATTTATTTTTTTAGGGCTGTAGTGTATTTGAGATAACATTTCGCCCACGTTATGTAGAATCTTTTCATACTTTGTCGGGGGTGTACCATCGCCAAATCCAAGTGAACGGAATGCTACAATTAATCCTGCGCACAATAAAAGCAATACGACCGGTAAGTTTCTTTTTCTAAACATATATTTTAGTGCTTTAGTCATTATTTCAAAAATAACGATAAATGGGAAGACATGTTGCCTGCAAAACCATATTAACAAACGCTTTGCCATAAAATTCCATGAGCGGAAAATGGGCGGCTGATGTATGGAGTAAAAAAAAATCCCGCAAGTGCGGGATAACCGGGTGACTGATGGGTTTCGAACCCACGACCCTCAGAACCACAATCTGATGCTCTAACCAACTGAGCTACAGCCACCATAAACGGCGGTAAAATTAGGCGAAAAGTTATTTCCTTCAAAGAAGAATATTTTCTTTTTGAAGTAGTGAATTGATGCCTTTCGTGAAAACATAGACAGGTACCCGCTGCGGTGTTGTTCCTATTTATCCACAATTGTCGATTAACTGTAAAACAACCGCTTGATGAATGTTGGTATCTGCTGTGGGTACAACGACAGGTGACTTTCTGCGGAGTCTTTAAACGTTTTGTTGAAGAGCTATAAACACGTCGACCTTCGGGCGAATGTTACATAACCGTATAACGTATTTCGAATTTGCCAGTCAATGGCTCCATTTTGTTCATGTTGCGTTTCAATTCAACTTGTATGCAAGGGGGTCAACTGCATAACCGAAAATATTATCCCACGTCCAAATGAAAGATCGTGGATCATTCCTGATGAAAATGCGGCATTGAATATTGTTCGCTTCGGCTCCTCCAGGAACAAGGTGTTTATAGTAACACAAGGAAGTATTCAAAATTCCACAAGAAGTCACTTATGTGCAAAAACGAGATCTCACTATGCATTGCGCTTTTACACATTCTGACGGAGTATAAGGCGCGAAAAAAGCCGCACTGTATACTTTTGCTCGTATCGGAGTCCACGATGATATACAAAAGGATTTCCACTAACACTCGTTCGTGAGTAGTGCAACAGCAAGAACGCTTCCGTCACTCGCCAGAACAGGCCCATCCATAGTCTCACTAGGTCGACCTCTATGGTTTGTCCTTCTTTGCTCTTGTAATAGGATCTGTCGACTACCACTAAACGTATCTCCTTTTTCTTATCCAATAAATTATTTGTATTAAGTGAAGGTTCTTCGAAGCAATGCCGTCAAATCCACCGTCCATCATGTAGTTAGAAAAGTTCAGCACACAATCATTAAACTTTGCACAATTATTTATAACGTTTTATGAGAAAATTTTTATTCTTTCTTGGAAGTCTTATCCTTTCTCACATATCCTTTAGCCAGATGCCCGGTGGAGCCGGCGGCCGGCAGGGTGGCGGAGGACAACAAATGAACATTGGCCGATTTTACGGCAAGATCGTAGACAGTAAGACCAACAAGGGCATGGAGGCCGTTTCCGTCCAGCTCATCCAGAGTAAGTTCGATACGGTATCAAAAAAACGCAGGGACAGCGTGATTGCGGGTATGTTTACGCCTAAGTCCGGAAATTTCAGCTTTGAAAGTTTACCTCTATTTGGAAATTTTAGATTAACCATCACCGCCATTGGCTATAAACCAATCGAGCAAAAAGTTGCCTTTGAAATGAAACCGGGCCAGGGCGACATGAGCCAGGCTATGGCGGGGATAGATAAAGACCTCGGTAATATAAAGGTTGAAGCAGATGCCCAGGTGTTGCAAAGTGTCACTGTGACGGGAACGAAGCCCCTGATGCAAATGGGAATAGACCGAAAAATCTTTAATGTGGAGAAAAACATCACCTCGGCAGGTGGAACCGGTGTGGATGTAATGCGTAATATTCCGGCAGTTAATGTCGATATCGATGGAAATGTAACATTACGAAACAGTGCGCCCCAGATATTCGTGGACGGGAGACCAACTACCTTAACGCTCGAACAGATTCCAGCCGACGCTATCGAAAGTGTTGAATTGATCACAAATCCCTCCGCAAAGTTCGATGCAAGCGGAGGCCAGTCTGGCATTTTGAACATCGTTCTAAAAAAGGCCAGGAAAGTTGGTTTTAATGGTGGGATACGTGCTGGCATAGATTCGAGGGGCAAACCAAATGCTGGCGCCGATATCAATGTTCGGCAGGGCAAAGTGAACGTCTTTGCGAATGCCATGTATAATGCCCGAAGATCTAAAGGATGGGGAGAAACAGATCGCCTGAATTCCTTTGATACCCCATCAGTAAAAATATTACAGGACAATAATAGTGTATTTAACGGGGCATTTGCTTTTACAAGATTTGGGTTGGATTACTTTATCGATAACCGTAATACCATTACACTCGCACAGTCGATTGTGGGTGGCAACTTTGAATTCGATAACGCGAATGATATCCTTGTAGATACTTTAGATAGTTCCCCGGACATCCTCACCCAATATCGCAATACCCTTGGGAAAAATACTTTCCGTAACTATGGAACGACGGTCAGTTTTAAGCATCTCTTTGCAAAGGCTGGTAAAGAATGGACAGCCGATGTGAATTTTAACAAGAGCAAAAACACCAATAACTCGGACATATCTTTTCAATCTTTCAACGATCTGGAGCAAAAGAATCCTATTTCTGTTCCCCAACTGCAGGAGGTTGATGGTGGGGGCAGAAACACTTTTCTCGTCATACAAACCGATTATGTAAACCCCGTTTCTGATAAAATGAAATGGGAAGGAGGCTTGCGTGCACAGATAAGAACTTTTGAAAGCCGGCAGCTAAACTACCTGAACAGTGAATATCAACCACAGATCAGTAACGAGTTTGAATATACAGACTATGTATATGCAGGTTATCTTACCTTTTCACAAAAAATAAAGGAGAAATTCAGCTACCAGTTGGGTATGCGTGTAGAAAGTTCCAATTATGAGGGGGTACAATTAGGTAAAGCGAAATACACAAATGAATTTCCACTCAGCTTTTTTCCGAGTATTTTTTTGACAAAAGCCATTGGAGACAAGCAGGATATTCAATTGAACTATAGCCGCAGGATCAACCGGCCCAATTTCTTCCAACTGATGCCGAATACGGATTTTACTGATCCTCTGAATCTTCAGACTGGTAATCCTGATTTAACACCAGAATTTACCAATTCCCTGGAGTTGTCGTATCAAAAAACCTATGGTGAAAAAAACAATACGTTTTTGGCCACCTTGTTCGGGAAGTACACAACAGACCTGATTTCCCGTTACCAAAGCAGGCAAAAAGTGGGTGGTAGTGATACTGTGGCTTTTGTGACAACCTGGATCAATGCAACGGAAGCTTATGCCACAGGCCTGGAATTGGTGTTTCGTAATAACCTTACAAAATGGTGGGAACTTAACCTCAACACCAATGTCTATTATTCAAAGATCAACGGCAGCAACATTGTACCCGACCTGGAAAATGACCAGACCAGCTCATTTACCAAATTGAACAATACGTTTAAGATCAATAAAGGCTGGAGCATTCAATTAAGTGCCGACTACCAGTCTAAAAGCGCATTGCCAGTCTCCACCAGCAACAGCGGTGGCGGAGGCGGCCGTGGATTTGGCGGCGGCGGCGGCGGCTTCATGGGTGGATCTCCATCTACCAGCCAGGGATATATCGATGCTAATTATGGCGTTGATCTTGGCTTGCGAAAAGATTTCAAGATCAAGACAAACCAGGCCTCGATATCTCTTAACATCAATGATATCTTTCAAACACGCAAATATTCTGTCCACTCAGAGGGTACGGGCTTTGTACAGGATGAATGGAGAAGAAGAGATCCACAAATAGTTCGGTTGAATCTGAGCTACCGTTTTGGAAAGTTTGATGCATCACTTTTCAAACGTAAAAATACGCGCGGAGAAGCGGAAGGCATGCAGAATGGAATGCAGGGAGTACAGTAGAGTCGGGACAATCTGCGATAGATGCAGGATACCAGATCCTGGGTAATGGCGTCCAGGATCGCAAAAAGGCAACCGCAAAGTGCAGGGCTGGATTTCTGAGACTCGAACTCCGGAGTCGAAACATATCACAATAAAAAACAAAGGGCTCTAATCGGCCCTTTTGTATTTTTCGTTGGTTTTTGTAGTTTGTCGAACTGTTTCTTTCTTTGGCTGCTGACTCCTGACTACAATTCACTGCATGCAAAAGAAAAATTACACTTATCTCGCATTGGGTGATTCATATACTGTTGGTGAAAGCCTGCCGTTGCATTATAATTTTCCAAACCAGCTTATCAGGTTATTGAAGGAAAAAGATTTGTTATTCGAACAACCCACCATTATCGCAAAAACCGGGTGGACCACGGACGAGCTTGCGGTAGGAATTAAAAATGCGGTTACTCAAACGGCTTATGATATCGTTTCGTTATTGATTGGAGTGAATAACCAATACAGAGGTGAAAAGCCAGGAGAATACGCCTGGCAATTTGAAGAGCTGTTACAACAGGCTATCCGTTTTGCAGGATGGCATCCTTCACATGTTTTTGTTCTTTCAATACCCGATTGGGGTGCAACACCATTTGCAGAGGGAAGGGACAGAGCCATAATCGCTCGCGAGATTGATTTCTTTAATCGAATTAACCGGGAAATATCGGAAAAACACAGGGTGAATTATCTCGATATCACTGAGGGCACGAGGGAGGTCGCAAAGTATCCTGTATTGGTCGCGTCGGACGGTTTGCATCCATCTGCGAAAGAATATAAACGATGGGCTGAAAAACTCGCGGCTGTCATCCAACAAGAACTTAAGTAATATGCGAAAAGCCGATGCCAAGGAAATATATGCTGCTTCATTGATTCTGCTAATCGGGATTATTTACCTGGCTGCGCAAGCCGACGCATTATTTTCAATGGGATCAACAACGGTAAAAGGTGATATCATTCAATTGAGCAAAAACGAAATCCTGTCTCATAGTCGTAGCGTTCTAACGATCGTATTGTGTTTTAGTGGCGGTATATTGTTACTTAAAGCAAGAACAGCTGGGTGGATTATCAGTCTTTCTATTTTACTTCTTTTAATAACCATTTCTTCGGGAATATTCCTTAGCAATATTACCGGTCTAAATGTTTCGGGAATCGTTCTCATCGTTGGAATTTCTTTATTGCTGCTGGCAATCATATTTCTTGTGCAAGCCAGGGCCAGACAAAAATTTTCGGTAACGAAGAAAAGTTATTTGTCGGTGTTTGTTTTATTTGTAGTACTTGTTTTCTTTTATTTCGTTTTACAATAGATCATTCCTGCTTGCCTTTGTGGCGACTTTAT
>DAINQQ010000138.1:0-3666 GCA_036742645.1 Flavitalea sp. | reverse complement strand
CGCCGACAAAGATAGAATAATCATTACAACAGATCTTCTTCATTATATTTGTATCGCTCCTTGATCTTTCGCATCACCTCATCCATCGAAGCCCGATAATTTTTAGGATCCCATTCTCCCCTCTCCCATTTTTCCAGTTCTTCATCGATATGCTTTTGCTGCATCGCAGTTAGCTTTTTCACCAACTGGTCCGAGATCGCTTTTTGTTTTTCATAATACGACTTTTGTTTTTCGTTTACCAATTCTTTATCCTTTCTCATTTCATTTTCTGCATGAGCCATTTGAGTTAGTTCTTCTTTAGCTAGCGCGATATCGTATGGACCAACTGGCATGATCAACTTTGAAAGTATCGGTCCAATCTCGATAAGAATAATTAATAATGATATAAAGATGCTGGTCCAGAAGACGCTGCTTTCTTCATCAGACAGATCCGATAGTGCCTTGTTTCTTTCCAGGAAACCGACGTTTTGGTTTACAGATGCTTCGTACAACTTCCTTTTGTCCTCCATGGCAGCTCGCGCCGTGGTGAGAATACTGTCCTGCGACCCGATGGAACTGGCAAGTTGATTCAATTCGGGGGTAAACATGCTTCCTGCTTTTGTGTACGCGTCCATTTTCAACCTCGTCAGGTTTTCGATGCCACGATGCATGGATCCTCCCGTTCCATCGGCTTCCTGCACATACGACTGCTGCAAGCGATGCAATGTATCTTCGATCTCACCTTTTCTGCTCACCAACCGGTTTCGTTCATCGGTTGCTGTTTGTATGAGGACTTTATTTTCTTTTTGGAGCAGGCTATCGTTCAGTAAAATTTTCTTGTGCATATTCTCCCCAACTTTCACAGTGATCTCCTTTTCGAAGATCTTCAGTTCCAGCGGGCGGGCAATGGTAAGACCAATGATCAGTGCCAGCACGATACGGGGTACTGCCATCCAGAATTGTTTTCGCTTAGAGACACCATACTTCCGCATCGTGGATACGAGGAAACGATCAAAATTAAAAATTATTAATCCCCAGATAAATGCAAAAAGAACTGTCCATCCCCAATCGCCGAATACACTGTAGATCGCATAGCCTGAAGACAAGGCGGCGAGTATAAATGTCGCGAGGATGACACCTCCCAGGCCAACATATTTGCTATGTTCGGAAGGAAATTCTCTTAATAATTTCTGATGGGCACCTGCGCACCACCACAAAAAATTTGAATTCGACGTTGATTTGTTTGATCCGCCAAAAGAATCATACGTATACAAGCTCTCTAGCTTGCCTGGTTGGTCAGCAGCCATAAATTTTCAGTTACAATAATTAATGTAAGATTCTGTGATAGCGGTTGAAGAATGGAAACAGTATAAGAACGCACAAATTTATTACAAATTGCAAAGGAAAATATAAAGTGGGTAAAAGGTTACCTGGAACACTTCAGGTTATCTCCTGCTTCATATTTAATACTGCCCGATGTTGCCAGTAATCGGCACTAACGCTTTTTCTATTTGCTGCCGGTTTGGTTCGAATTGTCTTGGGAGTTTTAAACTTGTTCCTAAGCTCTCGATCGGCTCATCGATGGCAAACCCGGGTCCCGATGTGGCGACTTCAAACAAGATCAGGGTTCAGACTTCTTTCATTCACTGGTGGTAACAATATCACTTGGTTTACCTAAAAGCCGATCTATCGGACAAACTTTTGATATTTCTAGAATCCTTCTCACCTGGTCCTCGCTTAACTCACCAGTTAGGGTAACCACACAGAAGAATGTGTTCTTACCTGACGGCATCTGATCTGCTTTCACGAAGGTCGTTTTCACTTTAACCACCTTCAGTTGCCAAGCTTTTCGTTTTGCATACATGCGCATTGTGATCGCCTTGCATGAAGACAAAGCCATGCATAGGTAATCTGTAGGAGCCGGCCCTTCCCCATTACCTCCAAATTCTGTTGGTTCATCTGCAATATACACATGGTTCGAGGAGCTTACATTCGTTCTGTAAATACCGCCACTGTTTTCCGCTACTGCAGATCCAATAATTTTAATATTATTCATAGCTATGTTTTAAGTTGCTCTTCTCCCTTCCCTGTCGCAACCAGCCAGGTTCCGGATTTTTAAAGGCTTTGTAAATTATTGCAATATGGATGCGCACTGAGATCACGGCAAACAACACTCATACCAGGACAACCATGGTCAGGTTATAATCATAAACTTACTATATTTAATTACGTTCAATTGTAGGTAGACGAATGTTGAGTGGCGCCACAATACCAGTCGTAAATGTTAGGTAGCAACCGTTACATGAAGACTTTGCCAGCGCAAAATAAGATTCGATAAATAGGTCAATCTACGAAGATGTAACTTCAGCTATTGTGATCAAACCAGCACTAACTAAAATTTTTTTACATGGGTAAACTAGCAGAAATCAAAACCAAACCAACCGCTTCAAGCGTAGAAAAATTTATCAATAACGTCGCAGATGAGCAAAAACGCAAGGACAGTCTTACTATACTTGCGTTAATGGAAAAGGCTGCCGGAGAAAAACCAAAAATGTGGGGCGCTTCAATCATTGGCTTTGGGGACGTCCGTTTCAAGAGCCCGGCCACAGGCAGAGAAGTAGATTGGTTCAGGATTGGCTTTTCTCCACGTAAAGCAAACCTGACACTATACTTCAACGGAGATATTCAGCGACATGCTGGCGCGCTGAAAAAATTAGGTAAGCATAAGTCAGGTGTGGGTTGTCTTTATGTAAACAAGCTGGCGGATATCGATATGAAAATACTGGAACAAATAATAAAGACAACAGCGATAGGCAAGTAAGCGTCTAAAAGTCTTCGTCTGACGCTTATTTTGCCCGTCATTATTTGAAAACTTTGTGTCTTAATCGCATGAAGGGAAGTAAAGAAAAAATAATTTATTTCATTACCGGCGCTTCGGGCGTGGGAAAGACGACTTTGGTTTCAGAACTGGAGACAAAGTACAGGAACATGCCATGGGCGTTTCTCCACTTTGATTCAATTGGTGTTCCTTCTGTATCGGAGATGCAGAAAGCGTTTGGTTCGCCTTCCGGTTGGCAGGAATCAAAAGCCCATGAATGGATTGATAGACTCATCCACAACTACACGGATGAGAAAATCTTTTTAGAAGGGCAGGTAAATCTGGAATTTATCCGCAACGGTTTTCAGAAACATAATTTCAACAGTTACAAAATTATTTTAATAGACTGCAGCGAGGCAGAAATGGCTCACAGGCTCATTAGTAAAAGGGCACAGCCGGAGCTGTTTAGTAATGATATGAGAAATTGGCTTAAGTTCTTAAGAACCCAGGCAGAAATATCGGGAACAGTAGTTATTGATACAAGCGATTTATCACGGGACGAAGCGTTGCAAAAGTTTGAAGAAGCGATTTGGTTGTAATGAGTTGAAAGCCCTATTACCCAACCTCGAACAGTACAGTGAACAATACCTGGAAAATCTTTATTTTTCGTTATGCTTCTCTTACCAATCGATATAGACGAAACAAAAAACTCGAAGTTCCGGAAGCACCCGGAATGCATCGAGGTTTTGAATGTTTATCCCGACTTTTACGAACGGGTTGGTTACAACCTGCCCTGGATCGGATACTTTGCAAGCCTCGATGGGGAAGAAGTAGTTGGCATGGGCGGCTTTAAGGGAAAGCCAAAGGAT
>DAINQQ010000137.1:0-14950 GCA_036742645.1 Flavitalea sp. | reverse complement strand
CGATGAAATATTAAATTGAGATCATGTTTGGCGCGATAGTTTTAATTGTTTTGTTGTATTTCATCTCTGTTCCTATACTCGAAAAGTTTAGAGCCAAACTACCATGGCTGCCTGTAAAGTTGCTTCAAACCCTTTATTGGTATCACATACTGTTTGCCATAATCTATTACCTGTTTACCCGTGATGTTAGATCAGATTCGAAAACTTATTATTATATGTCGACCCAGTATACCAACTGGTTAGACTCATACCAATCGGGCACTGTTTTCCTGCATTTTGTTTCATATCCCTTTACCAAATACCTGATGTTTTCTTATGAAATGATGATGGTGCTGTTTTCATGGATGGGTTATTGGGGATTTGTATACTTCTATATTGTATTTAGAGAAAATCTACGGTTCAAACACAAATTATTTGGCTTTGAACTAATTACCTTATTTGTCTTTCTTCCTAATATGCACTATTGGACCGCTTCCCTTGGGAAAGGATCGATCATTTTTCTCGGCATTGCCCTGGCTATCTACGCACTAAGCCGGATCAGCTCGCGGAAAATCGCTTTAATTCTGGGGCTGGTTATCGTGTATCACGTGCGACCACACGTTTTCCTTTTTATGGCTATCGGAATCCTGGTCGGAGTATTTACAGGAAAAGAAAAAGTTCCTCTTTATCAGAAAGCGCTCGTGTTCACGGGCAGTGCGGTTGCGCTCTTTTTATTATATGATACGATAATTAGCTTCGTGGGGTTAGACGAGGATAACCTTTTCGACAGCTTCACCGAGTTTTCTGATGTTCGAGCTTATGAGTTGTCAAAATCGGCCGGCTCCGGGATTGACACTTCGAATTACCCATTGGGTCTTAAACTACTCACGTTTTGGTTCAGACCACTTTTTTTTGACGCACCAAGCTTAATCGGAATTGTTGTTTCATTTGAAAACCTTTTATATCTCTTCCTTACATTGAAACTTATTGACCGGAAGTTTTTCGGATTTATCAAATCAGCATCTTCGCTTGTAAAAACATCGGCAGTAACATTTTTGGCAACATCGTTTGCACTATCCGGTACGCTTTCAAACCTGGGTATTATCATTAGGCAAAAAAGCATGGTAATGTATTTCTTGCTGTTCCTTATACTGTCTTTTATGGACTATAAGCAAAACATCCGTTTATCGAAAAAACGGGTACCGAAACGAAATATAGCTCGTCAATTTCAACGTGGTTAGTTCATTCATGCAAGGAATATTTACAATATCTCTTGATTTCGAATTACACTGGGGTGTATTCGACAAAAAAGATCGTGAAAGCAGGCAAGCCTGTTATCGAAACACAATACAGCTAATTCCCAGGTTGCTCAACCTGTTCGAAAAATATGAAGTGCATGTAACCTGGGCAACAGTAGGCGCGCTATTCGCCAACGATCGTGGCGAGTGGGAAAAATTAAAGCCCTCAACTTTGCCGGGTTATACGCTTGAGAAATATTCTGCTTACAAATGGATTGATCAAAATGGTTTACCAGAAGATTTTTATTTCGCACATTTCGCCCCACAGGTAATAAATAACATACTGACTCACCCCGGGCAGGAATTGGGAACTCACACGTTCGGTCATTATTATTGCCTTGAGCGCCAAAATGGCTTTGAGGCTTTTGATGCTGATTTGAAAGCCGCAAAAAATGCGGCTTCAAAGTTTAACAGCAACCCCGTATCGCTTGTGTTTCCCAGAAATCAGTTTAATAATGAATGTCTTAAAATCTGCTATAACAATGATATTAGGGTGGTGCGGTCTAATCCCCCAAACTGGTTTTGGGAACCAATCCCGGATGGTAAGTCGAGTATCTTGAGGAAGGCATTCCGAACGGGGGACGCTTATGTAGCACTTGGTCGTCGCACATCCTATCCATTATCAACTATTGTGGTAAATAGGGGCGAACCTCTTCAACTACCTGCGAGTCGTTTTCTACGCCCATGGTCGTCAAAATATCGTTTAGCCAATAAGCTAAGCCTGCGCCGGCGGCTAAGAGAACTAAATGCTGCGGCTGTTCATAAAGAGTGTTATCACTTGTGGTGGCATCCCGAAAATTTTGGAGATTATCCCGAAGAAAATATCCAAAATCTCAACCTGCTCCTGGAAGAATATAGAAAATGTAAAAAGAAATATGGAATGACCAGTTGGAATATGGGCGAGTATGCGAACCAGTTAACATGAATTGCAAAAAGGTTATAAATTAGAAAAGTTCAAGATCGCCTAGTGAATAGGCCCAGTTTTTCATTGCGAGAAGATCCTGAAATTTTCCATTCATATTCAAATCTCGTAATGTAATTGATGGCCCCATGGCTCTGACAGGTATAAATCCCATCCAGCTAAAGCAGTTCTTGTATAGTGAGCATTGCAGCCCGGAAGCAGAAATAAAACCTACTTTATGGATTTTGCAGTACTCCATCACCTGCCTTTTCGCTTCTTTATTTAAACTTCTGTGATCGGATTTAGGATCTAATAGAAAGAACTCGACAATTCTTAGCTCACAGCCAAATGAGTGTTTTTTCAAGCGACTTATGATTAAAAAACTGCTATGATCCGTGAAATAATGATATCGGAACAATGGATTTTTGTCATAACGCCATGAAATATACTCCGCCGACTGATGGGTTGATACATAATCGCTGTTTACTACGGCTTTTTCTACAAGATTTGGGATATCAATGTCCCAGTCAGGTAAGGGTGAAAGATGATCAACAATTTCTACTGATTTATTTTCCTTGAAAATTCGCAAATATGCCATCGACAGTGGTCGGAGAACTTTGAATTTTAAAGGCAACTTTCCCTGCTCTACCCATCCCATTTTTAAATATCCAGGTTTACTTTGATTATTTGGAGTATTGAAAACGAAAGAAATGCCCTCATTCTTACAGATGGCAACCTGCTCGAGTGTCAGTTTTTTGAATATTCCCCTCCCCTGGTAAGCTGGATCAGTTGCAGTATCAACCGCACGAATAGCCTGGTAAATTTGCCCTCTCCACCGCCATTCCCATCGCATAAAGGCCCTGACGCCTACCAGCTTGTCGTCTTCCTCTGCTAATAAGAGATAAGAAGGTCCAAATGGGTTTTGCTCATGTTTCCAATTCCATAATATCTCCGACTTCGGGATTGTTGATTCACCAAGTGACTTTCTCAGGAGGTCAATGATAGCCGATTTATCGTCTGGTAATGCAGCTCTTAATTTCATCATTTAAATTGTAAAAGTCCATTGTGCCATAATAAAATATATACTCCAGTCGAAAAAAAGATTATTTTCTCAATTTAACACGTTACAACATATAAATCAAAGTCTTATTGCATAGGTCTTGGTTTTTTAAAAAATCACGAAGCGCAATTTCGCTTAAAAAAGCACTAAAAAATCCATCCATTTCAATTTTGATGTCACTAAGAAAATTATCAACAATAGTCCGGTTTGCTATTTCCGCCAAAAAAGATCAGGAAATCTGTGGTTATGCGCCGAAAAACCTCAAATTTCAAGTTCAGTTTATAAGCAAAAACGTTTACATTTAGTAGAATAATCAGTTTGTTAGGTAGCTGAAAATATGATTATACCAATCTAGATCGTTTAATAAAAAAAAGAAACCCTGTGTGTGGAATATTTGGGACTGTAAATTATAGCATTAAGAAAGATCAGGATATTATTTTCAGTGAATTATTCCACCGGGGCCCTAACCAGCAAAACTCGGTTGAAAAAAGAAATGTGGAGTTATTCCACACGCGATTGGCTATCCAGGACCTGACAGAGAGTGGTCGTCAGCCAATGATCCACAATGGGGTCTATATCACTTTTAACGGAGAAATTTACAACCATTTTGAGCTTAGAACAAAGCACAGCTTGCATCATCCTTCGAGATCCGATACAATGACCATTCTCCTGATGTATGAAAAGCTTGGTATTGGAATGCTAAAGGAATTTGATGGAATGTTCGCCTTTTGTTTATACGATTCCAATACCGACAAAGTTTTCCTTGCCAGGGACAGGGCTGGCAAAAAACCATTGTACATCTGGCAAAAAGCCAACAGCCTGGTCTTCTCGTCTGAATTGAATGTACTTCATAAGATAACGCATCCAGAGATCAACCGCTCAGCGATCAATGATTACTTATATCTTGGCTTTCATTTTAAACAACAAACTCCTTATCAGGATGTATGGGAATTGGAGGATGGATGTTTTCATGAGTATGATTTAACGACGTTACGACAGAAAACGGAAAGATGGTTTGACATATCCGCTTTTTATCAAAAAAAACTACACCTCACGGAACAGGAAGCTCTGCATCAATTAGACATTAAATTGAACCATTCTGTAAAGTGCCGCCTGGAAAGCTCGGATGTGGAAGTGGGGTCCTTTCTTAGCGGAGGAATTGATAGCGGACTGGTCACCGCAATTGCATCAAACTATAAAAATAATCTGAAAACCTATACTGTTCGGTTTCCGGGCGCTTATGACGAATCCAGCCTGGCTGCACAGGTTGCCCAGCGGTATAATACCATCCACACTCCCATTGATATTTCGTTTTATCGCCTAAAGCACGACTTCGAGAAGATTATTTCGAATTACGGTGAGCCTTTTTGTGATGATTCTGCAATTCCGAGCTACTATGTCTCAGATGCTGCGAAAAAACATATTACCGTTGTATTGAATGGAGATGGCGGCGATGAATTGTTTGGAGGTTACCGTCGATATGTTCCATTCCGGCATTACAATTTCTTTTCGTCTAACAAATACATGGCGAGGATTGTCGGAACTATGTCCTCACTATTACCTGTTGCACATCAAAGGAAAGGGCTGTACAACTATCTATACCGGCTGCTCGATTTCGCGTCGTACAAAGATCTGGTAAAAATGTACACCGCTGCTACATCTGATTTGTTTGTTGGTTATGAAGATGCCTTTACAACTGCCCCGGAACTTAAAGCGTTCCGGCTGATGTTAGCCGACATTAAATCACTTCCCATTTCAGGGCTCCGAAAATTGTTACTTGCAGATTTCAACGCAATCTTGTTTGGAGTTCTCCTGCCTAAAATGGATATAGCTACCATGGCGCATTCCGTGGAAGGACGTAGTCCGTTCCTGGGTAAAGATATTCTTGAATTCGCTCCAAGTATCTCAGACAAATACAAAGTAAACGGCTTTACGACAAAATATCTCCTCCGCAAACTTGCAATAAAATATCTGCCGGATGAAGTCATCTACCAACCAAAACGCGGTTTTGAAGTTCCCTTGAAACTCTGGATGGATACAGATTTGAAAGATATTCTTAATGACTATCTATTTTCTTCTAACCCTTTGTATGTTGAATTCATTGACAAAAAGTTCGTTTGTCAAATTTACAAGAGGACGATAAACTTGTCCGATGAAAAACGCGCTAGAGCCTTATATAGTATTTTATGTCTTGAGGTTTGGCATAAGCAATTAGCAAACAAAAACCGACCCCTGGCAGAGACTACGACTGCATACATCTAACATTCAACTGAAACCGAACACAAAACTGCCTCAATTACACTGCAATGATGATAACTTCGTATAATTAACATGCCAGCAGGAATATGCTTTTCTCCCGGGAATTAGTCGTTTATTTGGCAACGAACTATGCAAGTAATAGGAATAACCGCATCTATTGCCAATTCAGAATGGCTGATCAATCAAATGGATGATCACAAATGAAATCCGTAAAGCTTATTAGAATAACCACTGTTCCAAGTTCATTGCGCGTACTCCTGCGACACCAGCTAAAGTTTATGTCTGCTTTCTATGACGTGCTTGCAGTCTCATCACCGGAAAAGGTGCTTGAAGAAGTGGCAATTCATGAAGGAGTTCGCACGGCTTCTGTTGAAATGACGCGCTCTATTACCCCTCTCAAGGATCTACAGGCGCTTTGGAAACTATACCGCCTGTTCAAAAAGGAGAAGCCCGCAATCGTTCATACACACACGCCAAAGGCAGGACTGCTGGGAATGATGGCTGCCCGTTTGGCCGGAGTTCCCATCCGCATGCACACCGTTGCAGGAATGCCATTGATGGTAAGTACAGGACTTAAGAAAAGAGTGTTGCAAAGGGTGGAGCGTCTTACTTACAGCTGCGCCACTGGTGTGTACCCCAACTCAAAAAATCTTGCAGAATATATATTCAAGAACCAATTTTGCAAACAAAAAAAATTGAAGGTCTTGGGCAATGGAAGCAGCAATGGCATCGATACGGATTTCTTTCAACTAACACCCGCTATCGCTTCATCTGCAAATGATTTGAAAAAACGGTTTCATTTTCGGGAATCCGATTTCGTATTTCTTTTTATTGGCAGATTGGTAAAAGATAAAGGGATCGAGGAACTTGTCGATGCATTTATACAGCTGAAAAAAAATCATCCGGAAATAAAACTTCTTTTGGTAGGACCGTATGAACAAGAGCTTGATCCAATCTCCGAAAACACAATAAGCCGGATTGAAATTGATCCAAACATTGTTCATGAGGACTTTCAACACGATGTCCGACCGTATCTTGCCGTTAGCAATGCCCTGACTTTCCCTTCATACCGGGAAGGTTTTCCCAATGTACCGATGCAGGCTGGTTGCTTTAATTTACCTCTCATTGTAACGGATATCAATGGATGCAATGAAATTGTAGAACATGGGAAAAACGGCCTGATTATACCTGTTAAAGATAGCGCTGCGTTAAGCGATGCGATGTTAACTTTGCTGGCTGATAAATTGCTGTATTCAACACTCGAAAAAAATGCAAGGCAAATGATCGTGGGGAGATACGACCAAAAAAAACTCTGGAATCTTTTGCTCGACGAATATCAATCTCAATTAAAGATGAATGAAATTGTATAGCAGGTTTTTTAAACGGTTGTTCGATTTTATCTTTAGCTTACTGGCCCTGGGTATCCTGATGCCAGCGTTTTTGATAGTTGTAATAGCTTTATCTTTTTCAAACAAAGGAAAGCCATTCTTCTTTCAGCGTAGGCCGGGCAAGAATGAACGTATTTTTCTTTTGGTGAAGTTCAAGACAATGAATGATGCGAGAGGTAGTAATGGAGAACTATTACCCGATGAAAAAAGAATCACTCGCTTTGGAAAATTAATAAGGAAAACATCGCTTGATGAAATTCCGCAACTATTCAATGTTTTGAAAGGTGATATGAGCCTGATCGGACCCCGACCTCTACTGGTCGAGTATCTTCCTTTGTATAACGGCCGTCAGAAGAGGCGTCATGAAGTTAGACCGGGAATTACCGGGTGGGCACAGGCGAATGGACGCAATGCGATCAGTTGGGAACAGAAATTTGAATATGATGTGTGGTATGTTGAAAATATGAACTTCGTTTTAGATATGAAGATTATCGCCCTCACCATAAAAAAAATATTGAAGTCGGAAGGCATTAATCAGCAGGGACATGCGACAATGCCTGTTTTCAAAGGTGTTGAATGACAATCCCCGTCTCCAAACCTGATCCTTTAACAAAAACGGGTGATGTAACATAAAGATAATTCAGAAACATTCAGTATGCCTTTCCCAGTATATATTTGTGGCCCAAAAGATTTGTTTTATGCCCGTGATTTCCGTGATAATGCCTGTATACAATGCCGAGAAATATGTGGGATCCGCAATAGATAGCATTCTAAAACAGACATTCACCGACTTTGAATTTTTGATCTTCAATGACGGTTCGTCTGACAATTCAAAACAGGTTATCGAGAGCTTCAAAGATGCCCGGATAAAACTCTATGACCATACAGTCAATAGCGGCTACGTGGTTCATCTGAATCGAGGTATCGAATTGGCTATGGGAAAATACATTGCACGCATGGATGCGGATGATATATCGATGCCCGAACGTTTTGAGATGCAGGTTAAGTTTCTTGAAAGTCATCCTGAAGTTGGTCTTTGTGGCGCATGGATATCACAGTTTGAAGGAAAAGACGACCCAGGCACCCGGGTGTTATACCACTATTCAGCTGACCATGATGAGATCGGTGTGAAGTTACTAAGACATAATTCATTTGCGCATCCCGTCGTAATGATACGCCGCAGCGTTTTAATCGACCACGGATTACGATATGAGCCCGATTTCATGCCATCTGAAGATGCCAGGTTGTGGACTCTACTGAGAAGATATACGCGCCTGCATAATATTCAAAAGGTATTGTTGTATTATCGCAAGCACGATAACCAGATCAGTACTGAAAAAATGAGTCTGAGACATCGCAACACAACGAGAATTAAAGTTGAAATGATCGAAGAGATCACGGGACCTCTATCGGAAAAGGAAAAGTTGATTTACTCCGATATAATCCTTCAGATCTATTCCGACAGCAGTGAATATCTTTCCGGAGTGTATGCACTCGTCAATAAAATCATCGATGCAAATAATATCAAAAAGATACACTCGCCGAAGCTTTTGAATGAACAGTTTCAGAACATTCTAAAATCAGTGAGCAAAAAAACTATGCCGGCAAACCGTAAAGCTCTTTGGTTTTGGATGAAATCATATCCTCAAAAAAAATCGTTGGACTACTTTGCGTTCATTTTTTATCTTCTTTTTACAAGTTTTAAACCTGCCAAATAATTCGTGTAACAATTGACATGGCATTATCCTAAAGAGCAAATCAATGAACATTCTTATTACATCGGCAGGGCAACGCGTTTCATTAGTACGGGCCTTTCAAAAGGAACTGAAAAATATTTACCCGCAAAACGAAGTTTACACAACGGACATGTTTCCGGAGCTAAGCGCCGCGTGTAACGTATCGGACCGGTACTTTACGGTAAAAAGAGTAACTGATCCCAGCTACATTAGCGACCTTATCGCCATTTGTGTTTCGAACGATATCAAGATGATCGTTCCGACAATTGATACAGAACTGCTCGCATTAGCGGAAAATAAAAGCAGATTTTCAGCACTTGGCATACATCTCATTGTATCGTCCCCTGAGTTTGTTGAGCAGTGCAGAGATAAGCGCAGGATCACTGAATTTTTTGAGAATAAGAATATTCCTGTTCCAAAAAAGATTGACAAGCATGCTCCTGAATTTCCCCTTTTCATAAAGCCTTATGACGGCAGCTTAAGCGCCAATACATTTCTTATCAAGGCAGCGCATGAGCTTACAGCGTTCCATATGACTAATGAAAAATTCCTGTTTATGGAATACATAGGAAAGGAGCAGCACGATGAATATACCGTAGATATGTACTTTGATAAGCATAGCACAGTGAAGTGCATTGTTCCTCGAAAGAGAATCCTGGTTAGAGCGGGAGAAGTCAATAAGGGCATTACCTGTAAGAACAGCATCGTACCTTTTCTAAAAGAAAAACTCGGCTATATTGAAGGAGCTGTGGGATGTTTAACGGTGCAGGTTTTTCTAAACAGGGATTCAGGCAGGATCATAGCTATAGAAATTAATCCGCGTTTCGGAGGCGGCTATCCATTAAGTTACCGGGCAGGGGCCAACTACCCGCTATGGCTTATCAACGAATATTTCAATAACGAAAGCATTAAGTATATGGAAAACTGGGAAGACCAATTATTAATGCTTAGATATGATGACGAAGTTATTGTGCATGCAAATAAAAATTGATTCAAAAACTTTTTTCATTTTCGATCTTGACGATACTCTTTTTCAGGAAATAGATTTTCTGAAGTCGGCCTATACGCATATCTCGTCTAAGATTTCCCAGACAGATCATCGCGATATTTATGATCACATGCTGCAAAAATATCAGAACAAGGAAAATGTGTTTGAATGGCTCATAAATAAGTATCAACAATCTATGCCAGAAATGAGCGTTCAATGGCTGTTGAAGGAATACCGCGAGCACGTGCCTGCAATTACGTTAAGCGAATCCAATGTTGCATTTATGCAGGCGCTTGCAGAACGAAAAATACCAATGGGTCTGATTACCGACGGTAGAAGCGTCACTCAAAGAAATAAATTGAAGGCTCTTGGGATAGAACATTATTTTCAGGATGTTATTATCTCTGAAGAATTTGGCTCTGAAAAACCTCATGAAAGAAACTATCTGTATTTTGAAAACAAGTATCCCGGCATGAATTTTTATTTTTTTGGCGACAACACATCTAAAGACTTTATTGTTCCAGCAAAGCTGGGATGGACAACTATCTGTATTAAAAATTCCGGAAACCATATTCATCCCCAGTCATTCGATAAAAATCCGATTCCCGATTTTGTTATTTCGGCATTTGATGAAATTGAATTAATATAACTTATGCAAATTCAATCAAAAACACTGACTATGAGTAATGCGTATTTTGTTGTTAGACAATCGTGTCCCGGCTGTGGTTCAACGAGCACAAAAACAATCTATGAAAAACCTTTTGCAAAACCTCCTATAAGTGATTACCTAAATGATTTTTATGCTTCCCGCGGAAAAGTCGAGTTTGAATATCTGGAGGGAAGTGACTATATCCTGGACGAGTGTAACTCCTGCGGAATGATTTTCCAGAAAGAGATTCCAAACGATGAACTCATGGAAAGGTTGTATGGGAACTGGCTGGATCCGGAAAAGGCCTTGAATGATCATAATAAAAGAGACGGACTCTCACATTACATCTATTATGCACAGGAAGTGATGCAACTGATCGCGTATTTTAAAAAAAAACCTTCACAACTGAAATTCTTTGACTTTGGAATGGGCTGGGGCCGTTGGGCACTAATGGCAAAAGCATTTGGTTGCGAAGCCTATGGATCTGAATTGTCGAAAGACCGAATAGAACATGCGAAATCGAATGGAATTAAAGTGATAGAGTGGGATGATTTTCCAAACTACAAATTTAATTTCATAAACACCGAACAGGTCTTTGAGCATATTCCTGAGCCCCTTGTAACACTACGTCATCTAAAGAAAGCGCTGGCGCCTGAAGGTCTTCTCAAAATCAGCGTGCCGACAGCAAATGATATAGAACGCCGCCTTAATGTGATGGACTGGAAAGCAAAAAAAAATGCATACAACTCGTTGAATCCTGTAGCTCCTCTTGAGCATATTAATTTTTACAGGAGAAATTCGATCGTTAAGATGGCCGAAGTAGCGGGCTTGAAAGAGGTGCTCATCCCCATTAAAACGCAGTATCAATACACTACTGAGTGGGACGGAATAAAAAAGATTGCTAAGAACTTTTACAATCCTGTGTCAAAAAATGTTTTCAGGAAGCTGAACTATTTGTTTTTCAAAATTGCTTAGCCTACAGGCCTGTAACGTGACTTGTTGTTATGATATTTGTTTATACAATTAATAAGTATTGTTGATGAAACCAAAAATCTGGCTTTCCTCTCCACATATGGGAGAATTAGAACTTGAATATGTGAAAGAGGCTTTTGCCACAAATTGGATTGCCCCACTTGGTCCTAACGTAGACGCTTTTGAAAAAGATCTGGAAACCTTCCTGGGAAACGGCTCGCATGTAGCCGCATTAAGTTCGGGAACGGCAGCAATACATCTTGCATTGGTCATCCTGGGCGTCAAAGCCGGCGATGAGGTTATATGTCAATCCATGACCTTTTCAGCCTCTGCAAATCCCATTGCGTACCAGGGCGCCACTCCTGTGTTTGTCGATAGCGAGGAATCGACCTGGAACATGTCACCGGAGTTTCTTGAAACAGCAATACTGGATCGGATTAGGTTGGGCCAAAAGCCCAAGGCAATAATAGTAGTGCATCTTTATGGTATGCCGGCACAGATTGATAAGATCAGGAATATAGCAGATGTCTATCAAATTCCGCTTGTAGAGGATGCTGCAGAAGCTCTTGGTTCTTCATATAGCGGCCAACAGCTGGGGACATTTGGTGATCTGGGCATTTTATCCTTCAATGGCAATAAGATTATTACAACATCTGGTGGTGGCGCGCTGGTCTCAAAAAACAATGAGTATATCAGGAAAGCAAGATTTTTATCCACGCAGGCGCTTGACCCGGCACCGCATTACCAGCATTCACATATCGGATTCAATTACAGGATGAGCAACGTATGTGCAGGAATCGGGAGAGGGCAGATGAAAGTGTTGCCTGAAAGAATTGAAAAACGCCGAAGCAGTTTTAAATTTTATAAAAGCACTTTTGCAAATATTTCCTCGATCAGACTTTTGGAAGAGCCTGATGCGAGGTATTTTTCAAATCACTGGCTAAGCACTATGATCATTGAAGATGGTCCTGTATCCCGCGAAGACATTAGATTGTCACTTGTCGCAGAAAATATTGATTCTCGTCCTTTATGGAAACCCATGCACCTCCAACCAGTGTTTGAAAGTTATCCACATTATGGCAATGGCACGAGTGACCTGTTTTTCAAGAACGGTCTTTGCCTTCCAAGTGGTTCAAATCTTTTAGAAGATGACTTAGAACGGGTGGCTGCCGCAGTCAAAAACGCCTTCTCTAGAAATGCAGCCGCAAAAGTCTTGAGCTAGGTCTTTAATGACCTTAATAAAGGTCGCAATTAACGCGTCTTTGACGCTATCCTACCGCAACAACAGCTTCTGCAATAACATCGTCCATAAGAGCGTGACTATTACTAATCTCCCTTCGTAAGTCTACGAGTTTTTCCTGCTGAGCCTACCTCATCCATAAACTCCCTCCATTTTTTTTCAGCCTTTTTTATTTAATGCATTATTTCTGATCAATTTTTACGGAATTGACGAACGGTTCTAGTTCTTTCCTTCATGAAAAACTAACAAAAAACACTTAAGAAATTGCTCCCGTTTATTTCGGGCCAAATTTGAGGGATTTCGGCATTATAATTGTTAATCATACGGAAATCCAAATCTGAAAACTAAATCTTTAAAACCCAATGATTGTAATCCTGAAACCATTATTCTCCCATCCGATTTTACGGTGTTTAATGTAGTTTTTTTTCCACACTCCAATAGCTACTTAGGTCGGCAAACTAAGTAATTAAACCTAGCGGTGCCTAGGTTCAGTTTCCTTGAGGATAACTTCCCAGGTGTTTCGTTATGAAGTTTCATAACGAATAAAGAACAGGATAACTGGCTGTGTAAAAAGAATCAGGCAAAAACAAATTAGCATAACAACCAAAAAATAAATCCAAAGTACTGCAGCGTATATACATAGTGGTGAGCAGTACGACTTGCTTAAAGAAAAAAAAGGCGATCCTCATGAAAAACAACACAAGAAGAGTCTTCCTGCGGAATACTTCGCTGGCGGCTACAGGAGTTTTATTGGTCTCTCCTCTCGGAGCGACTAACAAGAAGTACAGAAATACGGCGGCACTGGGATGTGCACCGATGTCTTTCAAATCGTTAACAGGTACCCTTGCAAGTGTGAAGTCAGGCAACTGGTCCGATGCTGCAACCTGGGGAGGAAGAGTTCCCGCAACTAAAGATGTAGTAGATATTGCAGCTGGTCATGTTATTACGTATGACCTACTACAGGCTGCGATCGCGGGTTTACAAATCGCCGCTTCGGGGTCTCTCGTTTTCGATCCTTCAAAAAATACAGTTCTTGAGTCCTCAGGCAATATTATAAATGAGGGCTTATTGAAGATGATTCCTTCTTCCCAATCAATCAAACACACTTTACGGTTCATTAGCGTTGTTGAAAACAATTTTGTTGGTGGTGGAATGGATGTTCTGTCCACAGATATTGGTTTGTGGGTAATGAACAATGGACAGCTTGATTTACAAGGCGCACAAAAAACTTCGTGGACAAAGGCCTTAGACACGTTGCTGGGTGGCACTTCAAAAATCAGTCTTCTGTCTGCTCCGCAAGGTTGGGCGGCAGGAGATCAATTGATCACAACACCCACGGCGGCTCCAAATACACTCGCATTTGTTTCAGCGTTTGATGACAATTTGATTGGGTCTGTTTCTGGGAGCTCGGTTTCCTTAAATACTCCCTTGGCATACACACATCCGAAAGTGAACGGCCAGTGGACAGCTGAGGTAATAAATGTCACGCGGAATGTTTCAATTGAAGGAACGCCTTTAGGAAGGTCTCATATATTCATCAGGTCGGGCAAACCTCAAACTCTGAAGCATGTTCAGCTGAGGTTTATGGGACCGAGAAAAGATATCAATGGCGATCGTATTACCGAATTAGTGAAAGGCCGTTATGGATTGCACTTTCACCATTCGATGGAAGGAAGCCGAGGTAGTCTTGTTGAAGGATGTGTTATTAGAGACACAGGAAATCATTCCTACGTTCCACACGTAAGCCATGGAATTTCATTTAAAAATAATGTCGCTTATAATGTAACCGAAACTCCCTTTTGGTGGGATGAGACCGATGCATCACACGACACAGTGTGGGACGGTAACATCGTTGCATTATCGAAATTTTTAAGTCACTCTATAAGCGTACTTACTGCTTTCGATCCCGGACAGTTCCCTCCATCACTTGCTTCCAGCGGATTCCTGATGGGAAAGGGAGATGATAATATTTGTATCAATAATGTGGCTGTTGGCTGCACCGGTGATCGCGGAGCCGGAGGTGCTTATAACTGGGAAGCGAATAGTGAAGGAGTTTGGAAATTTGAAAACAACGTTGCTCACAACAATGATAACGGTTTGCGTGTTTGGCAAGTAACACCCAGGCATCACGTAATCCGGGGCTTTACCGCCTATCATAATGGAGTCGGTATATTTCATGGTGCTTATGCAAATAGCTATAAATATGCCGACAGTTATCTCTATGGAAATACGTTCGAAATTAAAGCTGGCTCAGTAGATACTAACCGTGTTCGTGTTGAGAACACAATCATTGACGGAGCAGGTTTGGTTGACCATTGTATACGGAACCTGGAAAGCCCACTGGCGGGAGCAGTAGCAGCCCTTATCTTGAATTGTACGCTGAAAGGTTCAAAGAAGGAGGCTATTCTGAATGAAAATATTATCGGTCAGAGCGGTCCCCTGGTTAAGGGTCTCGATGTCGTTTTGAGCAGTGTAACAGG
>DAINQQ010000136.1:8992-14980 GCA_036742645.1 Flavitalea sp. | reverse complement strand
GCTTAATGGCAACAATACGCTCGCACTAAAGATCAATGCATGAAATCGAAAAGGACCAATAGCTATGTTGTATCCGGAGGCATTGACAACTAATAATATCTCAGTAACAAGAAAGGATAGGATGAACAATGTTGTGCTGGTCCTCAATCTTCGATGGTTAACGATGCACTTTCGTTCAACGATTGCTCCGAGCAGGAACAACGTTACAAATCCAAGCAACACCATATGCAGATAGGCAATCGTGAAATTTCTCTGGCGATAAGCAATATCCGCTACTTCGGGGAAGCTACTTGCAAGTTGCAAAACGTTTTTGAGTACAAAGAACATGATCGCTAATTGAAACAGGCCGTTGTTTGCTTGAATATATGATCTCCGGCGAGTAAAGTCAGGAAGTATGAGACAGGCTGCGATCAGCTGCAGAACAGCGGCAGTTCCTCCCACAACATTCAATTCAATCCCGGGATGACTCCATAGTGTAGATAAGAAATAAGCTGGCGCACAACTTATACTCATTAAATAAAATGCCCACTTGCTACTCCTGGTTTCCAGGTTAAGCATCTTGTAAACTATCGCCAGGATAGCGAACGTGAACCAGCCATTGTATTGAAAATGCAGGAAGAAATAAATCGAATTAAAATAAATGGGAGAGCCTGCATAACCCATTGCAATCAGGGGTCCGGTCGCGAAAGGACCCAGTGCCGAAATCGTGAGATAGACCAGACCGGCTCGCAGAAAACGCATTGATGCCTGTTGTTTATAGTAGCTGGTTGCAATCCAGAATATATATGCCATGTAAAAGCCGGCTCCAACTGATAACGATGAAAAGAGGATGCTAACAAGGGCATAACCCTGGAATGGGAAACTCATTAACATGCCATAGGACGACACAAGCATCATCACCCAGATATTTCTCATGTGCCTAATAGATAGCAGAGAGGCGATTTCGGGAAAGTATTTGAGAAGCATAGCCAGCAATGCAGGCATAATCCATCCTCCAAATGCAAAATGCGAGTGCGCATGCAGAACATTTTTGAATGACACAATTGGGATACTGTATAAAGGATATGCCCGTAGCAATAGTCCGACAACGGAAACAATAAAGAAATTAAATAATGCAATGACCGTAATCGACCGATGCAATCTTTCGATCGCAGGGTCACCTATTGAGGTTGTTGTTCGGAGATTTGCAAGTGGGTTCAATAAACCTGTGTTCATTCCGCAAATTAATCACGGTCAATGATTTGACTCGTTACGGCTATCACCACATCTTATGATTAAAGTCATGTTTAAAGTTGAGGCATCCTTGTTTTCGGATGCGTTCAACCTGCTATTTTCGCGCCGGTTTAAGACAACCGATTAAAATAACCCGAATGGTCTAATGGACAGTTTCGGTGAGAGGATGGTTTTGGGTTTATATTTGATAACCGTTCGGCGCAACTTATTTGGAGCGTAAAGTCTTTGAGAGAAAATTGTAAAAAAAATCGCAAATGGTTGAATACACTTCTGCGGAGGAAGCATTGAAGTCAGTGAAATCCGGCAACCGGATTTTTATTCATGGAAGCGCCGCGACACCTGTTTGCCTGGTGAAAGCTCTTCAACAAAGGCATCCGGAATTGCGCGACGTAGAATTGGTTAGCATCACAAACCTCGGCGACATTGACTTTAATCACCCCGGAGTTCGGGACAGTTTTTTCTTCAATTCTTTATTCGTTTCAGCAAACACCAGGTCGGTTGTAAATAGCAGTTATGGAGATTATGTGCCTGTGTTCCTTAGCCAGATTCCGCAGCTCTTCAGAAAAAATATTCTACCCATCGACGTAGCCCTTATACAGGTTTCGCCACCGGATACACACGGCTTCTGTTCTCTTGGCACTTCTGTGGACATAGCCCTCGCTGCTGTTGAAATGGCAAAAATCATTGTTGCGCAGGTTAATCCAAAAATGCCGCGGACGCATGGAGATGGATTCATTCATCACTCAAAAATCCATAAGCTTGTATGGCAGGAGGCAGAACTGCCTGAAGTTAATTATTCATCAAAGACGACCGAGGCCATTGCTCAAATCGGCAAGAATGTTGCGTCCCTGATTGAGGATGGGGCAACGTTGCAGATGGGTATCGGTAGCATACCCGACCAGGTATTGCAGAATCTAACTGGTCATAAAAACCTGGGTATTCATACGGAGATGCTATCTGATGGTATTATTCCGCTTATTCAAAAAGGCATCATAAATAACCGCAGGAAAAAAATAAATATCGGACGCACAGTAACAGGCTTCATGGCGGGAACGAGGGCGCTCTACGATTTTGTTCATGATAATCCATCAATGCGTGTGATGGATATCGCATATGTGAACGATACAAGTATTATCCGTCAAAACCCAAGGGCTACAGCCATTAACAGCGCGATTGAGATTGATCTTACCGGGCAGATTTGTGCTGATTCGATTGGTACGTATCAGTATTCAGGAATTGGCGGTCAAATGGATTTCATGCGCGGAGCATCATTGTCTGAAGATGGAAAACCCATCATCGCCATGCCTTCGACTACGTCAAAAGGAATGTCAAGGATAGTTCCATTTTTAAAAGAAGGGGCGGGTGTTGTCACTACGAGAGGTCATGTTCACTGGGTGGTTACTGAATATGGAATTGTGAATTTATTTGGAATGAATCTAAAACAAAGAGGAAAAGCGTTGATATCTATTGCGCATCCGAATCATAGAGAAGAGCTTGAGGAATCATTCCACGAAAGGTATAAAATAAGTCATTAGCGGCTTGAGAATATTGGTTTTTGAAAATTGGCTGCTGGAAACTGGATGCTGGACATTTAATACGAGATACAAAGCACGTTAGCTTCCAACTTCTTTACAATGCTTTTACTGCTTTTAGCATATTGACAGATTGCAGCTTGTTTATTATCTGTTTCTCTGAATGGAATCACTTTTGCGAGCTTTTGATCATTCCCACGCGTTGTATCTGGAACAATTACAGAGTCATTGACTATTTTGGTAGAATCGGGGAATAGCTTCTGATGGCGGATGCGCTTCGGAGGGATCTTTTTCGTCACCAGGAGTCGCGTTAGTATTGCTGTCACAAGAAAGAACAGGCGCCGATATAAATACTGCAACAAGAAATTGCTTCATAAAAATTGTATTGCTTCTCTAAACAGCTTTACAATATACATGCCGGGGCCTACCGCCAGCGGACCTGTTTGTTATGTAATACTCTTCAGCTGGCTAATACTTTTATTCCTTTGCTAAAAGAGGCGATCCGCTAAAGCGGCTACGCATATTTCTTCATCGCGATTTCTGATTGTCTGGCCAAAGTAATATTATCTGACGCGGTGCTTTGCTTCCATCTACTTTCTTCAAGCCGGAAAATTTGGGCATTAAGGCCGAATAGCTTTTTGAATAGCTGTTCAACTGCTCCTGTTTTATACCATGACTTAATTTCCAATATTCCAGGAGTGTGTTCTTTTCGGATGTCTCGAATTAAACTTTTCGGTTCGATTAAGTGCCTGGCGTGCGATCGTTCCTCCCAGCGGTGGGGTTGGTTGTAAAATTCAACCTTCAGGAATGGAAAGCATACCGAGAATCGTTCCTGGATTTCATCAATCGTCTTGGAGTCGTCAATTTCAATTAGCATGGAGAAATGTTTTAGTTATTTAATTTTATTCTGCTCTTTGTTCAGGTATGCGAATAATCGCCCTGGCATTCTTTTTTGCTGTCCAAACACTCATTCTATACTCATTGTAAAATTTCCGCTATTCGATTGCCATAACCATGTGTCTTCATTCCGTAACATGACAAGCCCTGCTGCCAGCAGCACTGTACATGGAAACGCAGACCCGACACCCAGGGGAATGATGGCTACAAGAAACAAGATTCCACCAAGGAGGCCTAACTTATAGACTCGGCCTTTCATCAACAACGAAATGGCTATTAATGCTTGTACAGTGGCAATCAGGCCAACCGACAACTGAACATGATCTTTGAACCAGCCAAGGATGAAGGACCTATAAAATGTAAGAAATGTCAAATCCGCATAGCTCAAATAATCCTGGGGATTGTTTATTACCATACTCCAGTTCGCCCAGGATGCCCAGCCAAACAGTACTGCGTACAATAAGCGGCTTAACCTCGGCAATGTGAAAGACGATATCAAAAAAACTATTCCGAGCACATTTGAAATTATGTAGGCAATAAAAAAAATGCGGTTATCCAACTCGTTCATAACTCATAAATTATGTGAAGAATCAATGTTCAATCTCCATTATACAGTCTGGAAAATCAATGATTTTGCTCATCCGGGAGGATGATTTGTATCGGCATAATTGCCAATCCCGGAAGAGGAACGAAACTCTGGTAGGAGAGTCCTGTGTCCCTTTGTGTTAAAAAATAACGGGCATGAGGGTGACTGTCAAAGATTGCTGATATCGCCGGACCTCAGGTTTCTTAGTAGTTGCCATGCAGCCAGTAAACTTCCTACTGCGATAAATATGTAAAAAGGAGTCAATCCGTCCCAATTGCCTGCAAGACTAAACCGGGCCATTGAAGCGGAGGAAATAACCAGGCTGGTGCCGTAAGTAAAACCTTTTACAAGCATGATCGCTGTTAATACAAAGCCCCATGACAAACGTTTCCAAAGCAGAACAGCTGCCAATAACATGTTTGGTATTATCAAACTGAGATCTAAAGCAAAGATTAGTGGGGGCACTCTTGGTTGTTTTTCCAGTATCATTGCAGTGAGTACCTGGCTAAGTTCAAATATCGCGAGAGACAGAGAAATGATCACCAGGAAGACGCTGATTGCTTTCACAGGAGTTCTCTCATCAAATCGTGTATGGTACGTGTTAACAGGCAGATTTGATAAGGCTAGTATCAGCGCATAAATCGAAATCGCAAACACAGCTGTATATACCAGGAAGAAGTCATTGAATACTGCACCGAACAAATAGAAAGCATAATTATATAGCATGTATCCGAGCAGGCCAAGCCATAAAAGTTGCCCCTGGAGTGAACCTTTCATTGAAAGCCGCAATGCTAATGCAAGAAGAGGAACTGAAACGAATAAAGTCGTTATATCGCTCCCGAACCACGCCCGCGTAATAAAATCGTTATCGCGATAAAGTTGAGATATAAACAGGCCGCCGGCGGAAGCGATCGCAGAAAGGATTATGACAAAAAATGAAAGTATATACGCAGGTTTCAGTGTATTCGACATAAGGTATACTGATCAGTACAGTCTGGGTTCATCGAATTCTATTTCTGTAATCTCTAATTTCAACCAGGTAAAATTACCAGTTTTCAGCTTCCAAGTTGCTTCTGACTTTACCGGGATCCTGATGCCATTCATTACTCGATATTCTATACTCTTTACTTCCCATTTTTCTAACGACATTTTGTTCCCACTACTCATGAACCTGTCCGCAGTGCATGCTGTTATATCTCCTTTCGTATCAAAATGAAATACTGCAGAACCCGAAACACCCCTGTACGTCATGGTGGCTTGTGCTGACTCATCATCAATACGTTCCCACTGAATGTAAGGGCTTAGAGCTGCGCCAGGAAACCAGCAAATTTCAGCCAGCCACCTTTGCAACGTACCCTGGTCAATCCGGGAGCCACTGCTATTTGCAATTGGTATCAGTGAAAGAAATTTGATTTTCATCTCGCCTTTTCCATCTATGTATTTGTCTCGTGCCTGAATAGAGATACCGGGCATCATGTCCATGTTTGCTTTCCAGATAAAGGAAGGTTCACCAACGGTGAAGTATTGTTCTGCACTCATCGACGACCAGGTCTCCCCTCCAGGTTTCGAACGCATCAATCCTTTTTGTTTGAGGCGAACACTTTCAATCTGCGGCCTACCCACAGCTCCGGAATTCATCAGCCAGGTTTGCACCGTTGCGGGTAATCCCTCTAACATTTCTTTTGTGACAATGATATTATTCTTCTTTATAACGCCGTTGTATAACAGTTTCACCTCTGA
>DAINQQ010000136.1:5904-8892 GCA_036742645.1 Flavitalea sp. | reverse complement strand
GCAACATTTTTAGTTAGTACGATCGAGGAGATTTCCGAAACGGCGCTGAGGGTTCCTGGTTGTCTTTTTTTGAAGAAGCCAATTAAATGGATCAGCCCATGAATAATCATGACCAAAGGAAGTAAGTGTTTCATAACGCACTTTTTAAACTGCCTTACTGAAAATTTGTGGTTGTACTACAGAATGATTACGTCGTAGTTTCAGGTCGAAAGCAGTGCAAACATTGCGGATAAAATAATGCCCAGTTACGGTAAGCCTGGCATACCGGTCTGTATATTCAACCAAGCCATCGTGCGCAAGCTCGTCAAGGGCAGGGAACGAATAACGTTTCAAAGTGCCTGAATTCTTCGAATGAAACTCAGTAAATCCTTTGCATGCAATATCCAGAATGTATTTCCGGAAGTCCTGGTCTTCACCTGTCAAATAGTATCCCTTTTTGACCGGCAGATTCCCCGAATGAATAGACTGGTAATAATCATGCAAAGCTTTTGTGTTCTGTCCAAAAGCGATACCGATATCGCTGATTGAGGAGACCCCAAGTCCGACGAGCAAACCTGTATTTTGTGTTGTGTATCCCATGAAGTTTCGGTGAAGTGTACCGTTCTTCCATGCCATGTATAATTTGTCGTGTGGCAGGGCGAAATGATCCATTCCGATATCTGCATAGCCGTTAGCAAGAAGCTGCTCCTTGCCGGTAAGATATAATTTCAACTTCTCTTCAGCGTCAGGTAAATGACTTTCATCAAAGAGTCGCTGCGAATGGCTTGTCCATGGAACATGGGCATAACTATAAAAGGCGATTCTATCCGGTTTCAGCGCGATAGTTTCTCTGAAAGTTCTTTCGATACTTTTGACTGTCTGGAATGGCAGGCCATAGATAAGATCAAAATTGACTGAATTAAAACCGACATCTCTTGCATTCTCTGTAGCCTGTTTTACATTCTCCAGTGGTTGAATACGATTTATGATTTTTTGAACTTCGGGATCATTATCCTGCACACCATAGCTAATACGACGAAAGCCCATAGCATGTAACACTTTCAGATGAGCTTTCGTTGTATTGTTTGGATGACCTTCGATACTGAAAGCGGGTGAAGGATGAACGATGGAAGTTTTCAATATGATGTTCAGCAGCCGCTGAAGATTCTCCGGCGAAAAAAAAGTAGGTGTTCCTCCACCAAGATGAATCTCCCGAATAATAGGAGTTTGATTCATGAGCTTCCTGTACAGTTTCCATTCTCTTTCAATCGCTAATAGGTATGCCTCTTCGACACTGTGGTTAGTGGTTATTTTCTTATTACAGCCGCAATAAGTACAAAGTGACTCACAGAAGGGCAGGTGTATATATAAACTTATTCCGTTTGTATGGTTTTCTTTGTCAAATTGACTGGTAAAGGCATTCTCCCAACCCGTACGCTCAATTTGATCGTTCCAGAAAGGGACGGTCGGATAACTCGTGTACCTCGGAATTGGCCGATTGTACTTTTTTATTAAAATCGGGTCCACTGTTATTCTTTCCATATAACAAATGTATAGGTCGAAGGCAGGCGCAAAAGATGATTTAAATTACCTGGCTTGACGAGTTTGCTCATATCGAACATAGGCGCGGGTTAATCCAAATCATCCTCTCTAACATGATTAAAATCAGGTTGGTTTCCAATAGCGCTCATTCTCCTTTCACCCGTGTTTAAGCAACTTTGCCATATGGAAAACAACCCACAACCAATAAAGCGCTCTGCTCAATTAGCGCCTTTATCCCGTCAGCATCATGATGGTTTATTGTTCGCCTGGAAATTGCGGCAAGGCGTGGCAAATGGTACGGGCCTTGAGACTCTCAAAAGCTATTGCTGCTGGTGTTGGAATAATCATATCAAACAACATTTTCATCAGGAGGAAGATATCCTCCTGAAATATATTCCTCCGGCTCATGCAATGGCAAGACAATTAAAGGAAGAACATGACAACATACGGGAACTGATTCTTTCAATCGATCATAAACCCGATGCAATAACTACTGGTATGCTGGCTGATTTTATAACTCGTCATATCCGCTTTGAAGAGCGCACACTATTTAATTACCTCGAACAAAATCTCACTGCTGGACAATTGGATGATATACTGTTTCAACTTGAGATCGAATCAATTGCTTCGATTGAGTGGAATGAAGAGTTTTGGACCCGAAAAGGTAAATAAAAAAACTTTTCTGTGTTCCTCTTTGTATCCCTCTGTGGTTATTTGTTTTTTACTACTGAGGAACACAGAGGGTACGAATCCTGAGGTGATTTAACTTGAATCAGAAATCATGTTTTCTGAAGACATTATAATCTGCGACACAAGGCCGTGCTTGAACTAGACATGGTTAGCGCATCTATCTATCATGAGAAATGGATTTGGCCAATTCAGGTGTTCACCACAGTTAGAGGAGCAATCGCTGATAAGATATATCCGCAAACGATCAGCAGCAATCCAACCGCAAGAAAGATGAAGTGGAGCGGGTGATAAAGGCGAATCATCATTATTTCGGTTATTATCCATCCACAAAGAACGGCTCCCTGTAATATTATATATGAAGAATAGAGGTTATTTTTTTTGATCGTAAGGAACGCTACCATAAAACTTAGCAATCCATTCACCGTAAATAAAATCACTCCGGGATCAGGTAATCGTGGAATGGCGAATGTCCAAGCATTTCTGTCGTCCAACCCATCGCTTCACCGCTTGGGTCGCCAATCAGTCTTACACCCCCGGCAAGGGCCGCAGTACCATTGATAAATAGCAAAATAATCACGAATAAACGTAAGACCTTCATCATGTCACTGTGTATTTACTGCCAGATCATTTTTCCTCATGCATGTTACAAAATACGGCCTCTGCATGATATGATCCTTCTCAACTATCATACTGATCAAGATCATATCGGATTAATCCGTTGAGTCATCTTTTCACGAAATACCCGCTGTTAGTTTTGCTCTATATTAACAACTAACT
>DAINQQ010000136.1:0-5804 GCA_036742645.1 Flavitalea sp. | reverse complement strand
ATTAACAACTAACTAACATTCAAAATGAATAAGCCTCAAAATCCCGTCATAGGATTTACTGATATCTCTGAATCTGCGATGGTGGAGACCAGTATCATAGTAGCTTCGGAAAAGGAAAAGTTTTATCCCACCGGGGCCATTGCTTTTTTTATTGCGCTCGTCATTCTATGTCTGGCCATTTGGTTCAGTATCTATTTCATAATGCTCGATCGAGTTTAAAAACCCCTTACTGATGTCTATAATCGATAAAGCAGAAAAGCACGTGATCATGATCACCGGTGTTTTGTTGGGTGTATTTGTGTTTTCAATTCTATATGCCCAGGCAAAATACAGTACCGATGTTCCTGAATGTTTGCCTTACGACAAAGCCTACACGGAACCTAAAGTGAATAAGCTCGACGAAAAAACCTACCAGGTTTTTGCGGTTGCGCAGATGTGGAGCTTTCAACCTTCAGAAATTTATATCCCGGTAGGAAGTGAAGTTGACTTCTACCTTTCTTCAAAAGATGTCGTTCACGGCTTCAACATTTCGCAGAAAAATATCAATATGATGGCCGTATACGGGAATATCAATAAAACCACTGTGAAGTTTGATGAGCCGGGAGTGTACGAGATTGTCTGCCACGAATACTGTGGCGCCGGTCACCAGAATATGAAAGCACAGGTCATTGTTAACTATCCTACCGCAAAAAAATAAAGCGCCATGCAAGTCAGTAAATCATTTAAGACACTCATTTTCCTGGAATTGTCGATTCCTGTCGCATTGCTTACCCTCGGTATCTATCATGGTCTCATGCAAACTATTTTTCGTGCCGGCGTATTGCAACAGGCGGCCTTCGCGAAACTTGAATATTACCAGGGACTTACCCTTCATGGTGTGATCAATGCAGTTGTACTTACAACCTTTTTTGCAGTTGCCTTCGGCCATGCTACCATGGCTTTCTACATGAAGAAGGAGCCTAACAAAATGATAGCCTGGACCAGTTTTTCGTTTATGGCAATCGGAACGGTGCTTGCGGCCTGGGCTATGCTTGCAGGTAAGGCTTCGGTGTTATACACTTTTTATCCGCCATTGAAGGCACATCCATTCTTTTATCTCGGAGCAGCTTTGTTAATAGTTGGATCATGGTTGCCGCTGTTTAATTGGGCAAGGATGTATGTTCAGTGGAAACGGGGAAATCCTACAACCAAAACACCCCTCGCAGTGTTGGGCACGTTAATCAACTTTATTATTTGGTTTGTCTGTACACTTGCTGTTGCATACGAAGTACTTGTATTGTTATTGCCATGGTCACTGGGTTGGACTACCACTGTCAACGTAACTCTTGCCCGCACTTTATTCTGGTTCTTCGGTCATGCGTTGGTGTATTTCTGGCTATTGCCCGCGTACATTATGTTCTACACCATGTTACCCAAGCTGGCAGGCGGTAAGTTGTACTCAGATCTCGCAGGCAGGGTTGCGCTGTTCCTATTCCTTTTATTCTCAATACCAGTGGGTGTTCACCACCAATACAGCGATCCATCAATCACACAGGGAGTAAAATTTTTCCAGGGCATGCTGACCTTTGGAGTTGCTATTCCAAGTTTCATTACCGCCTTTACAATAGCAGCATCGTTGGAGTATGCAGGTAGAAAACGCGGATCGAAAGGATGGTTTGGATGGATGGCCCGACTCCCATATCTCGATACGAGGAACTATATGTTTGCCTATCTGATATGTGGTCTCATTCTTTTTGTTTTCGGAGGACTAACCGGTATTGTCAACGCTTCCTACCAACTGAACAATGTAATCCATAATACATCCTGGCTTCCGGGACATTTTCATATGACGGTTGCGGGACCCGTATTTCTTGGGATTATTGGAATGAGTACTTATATGTACTCAACGATGTCAGGAAGAAAAATATTCATGCCGAAGGTAAATGTCATCATTCCATATTTATGGACAATCGGTGTGTTGATTTTTTCTACGGGGCTAATGTGGGGTGGATTACTTGGTGAACCGCGAAGAACCAATCTTGGGATGACATATCTCAATCCAAAAAGTGAATTATTCAGACCTGATTGGGTTCCAACGACAACCCTTGCGTTGCTTGGTGGCATCATTATGTTCATCGCAGGAATGCTGTTCATCGTTGTATTCTTCGGTGCGATGTTCAGAAAGAAAAACCAGGTTGCTGAACTCAATTTGCCTGTGAGCGAAGCGTATCACGACGAAAAAAGAATTCCGTTGTTCGACCAGTTCAAACCATGGCTCGTAACAATGGTCCTGATATTGCTGATAGCCTACATTCCTGCATTAATGAATGTGAACAAGAATACCGGTCCGAACGCGCCTGCCTTTACTCCGGACAATCCTGTACCAGTACAAATCATAAATAACAAATGAAAGCCAAACTGACGATATGGATCTTAGGAATAATGGTTTTTGTAATTCCTTTCGGTGCATTTGCGTTCTATAAGTTTTATGAAAAAAACTTCGAGCGATTACCGATCTACGGCAAGGTGGAAGGTTTAAAAGGTAAAAAGGAGTATCATACAATTCCCGATTTTGAATTAACCAATCAGGAAGGGAATTCGATATCCACCAATGATTGGATGGGCAAAATTGTAATAGCAAATTTTTTTTTCACGCATTGTCCGGTCGTCTGTCCAAAGATGACAGGCAGTCTTAAAGGTGTCCAGTATGCATTTCGGGAAGACGGCAATGATATTCTTATCAATTCATTCTCCATCGATCCGGAAAGGGATAATCCGAGACGACTCAAAAGCTATGCACAAAAATTTTCGATAAACAACCATAACTGGCAATTGTTAACTGGCGATAAAAAAGAGATATACAAACTTGCAAGAAACGGATTCATGATTGTAGCAACAGATGGAGATGGCGGTCCTGAGGACTTTATCCATAGCGAGAAACTTGTCTTGATCGATAAACAGAAAAGGATACGTGGGTATTACGACGGAACCAACCTCAAAGAAGTCAATAACCTCGTTCACGATATTAAAAAACTACGGCATGAAAACTAAAGTGATTTTATTCCTGCTCGGAATTCTAACAATGGGAATGGATAAGGCCATCGCTTATAATCCTCCACTCGAAAAAGGCAAGGAGATATTTTCGTTGCGGTGTGCTGCGTGTCACAATGTGAATAAGCAATTAACTGGTCCTGCACTCGCAGGATTGCATGAGAGAAGGGAACTAAGCTGGATTGTAAACTTTGTTCGCTCATCGCAAAAGTTGGTAAAGAATGGGGACAAGGACGCAGTAGCCCTTTTTGAAAAGTTCAATAAAATTCCTATGCCTGACCACGCAGACCTGAGTGATGAAGATATCCATAGCATCGTGGAATACATCATGGCAGAATCGAAGCCTGTGGTTGTTGAAAAAGCTCCATTTTCGAAACCGGGAAAACTGAAACCCAACTACCTGCCTTTATCTATTCAAAAAGACTATAACTTTTTTATCAGCTTTTTGATAGTCGTGGGATTATTAGTTATCGTGCTTTTATTTGCGGTTCAGGTAAATGAATCAACATATCGAAAAGAAAAATCGGAAAGTTAAATGTTTTTAAAAAAGGGATCAATGCTCTCATTAGTGCCTCATCAAACCACGCCGTCCTAACGCCCGACTGCTGACTCCCGACGATTACAGACCCTCCTCATATTCCGTATCCTATTAGCGGATACTAAAAGCTGTTCATGCCGAACAGCTTTTTTAGTTTGGAAGGTTTCTAAACAGGAGCTGAAACTTTTCTTTGACAGTTCAATTTTTAAAAAGAACTTTCTGACATAAAATCAGAACTTTGATAGGATTATGGCAACAACCGTGATCCCGCAACAAGGCGCTTAACAATAAATATTAATTGTTTTAAACTGCTATATGGGAGAAATACAAATAAAAAAATCTTCAAAGCAATACGATGCTGTGATTGTTGGATCCGGCGCCGGAGGTGGCATGGCTGCATACGTGTTGGCCAATGCGGGTCTCAAAGTGCTACTGCTCGAAGCCGGACCTTACTTCGATCCGAAAATTCATTCGTCGCAATTAAAATTTAGCTATGAATCTCCGCGACGAGGAGCATCTACCAAAGAAAGAGCAGGCGGGGACTTCGACGCTGCCTATGGCGGATGGGACATCGATGGTGAACCTTATACGAGAAAAGACAATACGGAGTTTGACTGGTTTCGTTCCCGCATGCTTGGAGGACGTACGAATCACTGGGGAAGGATTTCTTTGAGATTCGGGCCAAAAGATTTTCAACCAAACGACGGAGTGAGCGAGCGATGGCCCATCACGTATGAAGAAGTAAAACCATATTATGATAAAGTAGACAGGTTGATCGGCGTGTATGGATCGGTTGAAGGCTTGGAAAATGATCCAGATGGTATCTTTCTTCCAGCACCGAAGCCACGCTTACCAGAACTTTTCATTATGAAAGGTGCTGCGGCTGCCGGAGTAAAGGTGATTCCGGGTAGGGGCTCCATCCTTACTGAAGCATTGCCAGGAAATAGGGATAGAGGTGTTTGTTTTTTTTGCGGTCAATGCGGACGTAGTTGTAAAGTGTATGCTGATTTTTCATCTTCCTCGTGCCTCGTAATTCCCGCGCTTAAAACAGGTAACCTCGAGCTGATCTCAAATGCGATGGTGCGCGAAGTGATAACAGGCAAAAACGGTTTGGCTACTGGAGTTTCCTATGTTAATAGGGATGATTTACAGGAATACCAGGTAAATGGTAAATCAGTCATCCTTGGAGCAAGTTCGTGTGAGTCTACGCGCATCATGTTCAACTCCAAATCACAGAGACATCCGAACGGTCTTGGAAACAGCAGTGGTGTTCTTGGCAAGTACCTCCAGGATTCTACTGGTGCATCGAAATCCGGATTCCTTCCCCAACTACTGGATCGAAAGAGATTCAATGAAGATGGCGCCGGGGCCATTCACTTGTACGGTCCATGGGTTCTCGATAATAAAAAACTTGATTTTCCAAGAGGGTACCATATTGAATTCGGTGGAGGAATGGGCATGCCGGGTTACGGATTTGGCGGTATTGTGCCGCAGATGAATGGCAAGTACCCGGGGCCCGATGGAAAAATGAAAGAAGGAGGAGGTTATGGAGCTTCGCTGAAAAACGATTATCGCCGCTTTTACGGAACCACATTCGGCATGTCAGGTCGCGGAGTAGGCATGGCGAGGGTGGATAATTATTGCGAGATCGATCCGAATGTGGTTGACAAATTTGGAATTCCTGTTCTCCGTTTTCATTACAAATGGAACAATGACGAGATCAACCAGGCTAAGCATATGCAGGAAACTTTTAGCAGCATCATTCATGAAATGGGCGCTATTCCTTTAACGGAGCACCGTGCCGAAAATATGTGGGGACTCGCAGCTCCCGGTAGAATTATACATGAAGTCGGAAGCGCGAGAATGGGTGACGATGCAAAAAAATCTGTATTGAACAAATGGTGCCAGGCACACGATTGTAAAAATGTTTTTGTTGTTGATGGCGCATCCCATGTACAGCAATCAGATAAAAATGCCACCTGGACAATACTTGCTCTTTCGATGAGAACGGCGGAATATATTCTTGAACAAAGAAAGATGCTGAACATTTAATCAACTTTTTTAAACTGTCATTATGAATAGGCGCGAATCATTGAAAGCACTCGGTATCGGAACTTTATCGGCTGGAGTTTTATTGGAAGGTTGTAAGACGAAACCGAAGGATGAAGTCGTTGTAAAGAGTCCTGGGAATACAGAGTCGGACAGGCTTCCTGAGGAAGTCGAGCGCGATAAAAAA
>DAINQQ010000135.1:0-15041 GCA_036742645.1 Flavitalea sp. | reverse complement strand
TCTGTCTATGCCACTTTGTAAAATATCGGCAATAACTTTATTGTAATAAAGTTATATCAAGGAAACATAGAGGATTGAGTTGGTGAAGAAATTTAAATGTGCGAAATAAAGAGGTCTGCTGAAAACAGAGAGCTCTATTTTTCTAGAGGAGATCAAATAATGTTTCCAGGTCTTCAACTTTGCCAAAATCAATGTCTTTGCTTTTTAAATAATTTTCTAACTCGTTTTTTTTATGAGGAAAAAGTTTTAATAAATTTTTTTTATTGGCCGGCAAGAACAAGTTATACTTATCACCAAAATAATAAACCGATTTGTTAGCAAGTGTAATATTTTCCTGCATCACCAAATTTGGTGTAAACGTTCCAAAAATATGGTAAAAGGTAGAAGAAAAAATGGCGGCTGTAGAGGAGATGGGCTCTCCATATCCACCAATTTTCTGTCTTTTTACCACCACCCAATACTGCCTGGCAGCTAATTTTCCTTCCTTATTTTCTTTCAGCTTCCGGAGGTATCCCTGGTCGTAATAAAAGCTGGTTGTATCTATTTTAAGATATTTAATGTTTAGCATTTGCTCTTTGGCTATTGCCATCGTGTCGCCTCTTGCAGAAATAAATTCCACTTCCTCATTGAGAATATTATAGTTTAATCTTCCTTTGGCGGTTGTTCCATCCTTAAAAAACGATTCACCGCTCACAAAGTTGGGGTAATAATAAATGCGTGCAGTGGTCATAACCTGCATAAGGTTGCTTCCAGCTGGAATAACTATTGTCTCCTGGCTCTGCACATACAGACAAGTTAACATAGTTAGCATGAGAGCAATCAAAAGTCTCATTGGAATTAACTTTATTCTAATTTACCGGATTTTTTTGTATCCTGCTTTGTTTAAATGTTTGAGTACTATTATGTGTCTCTCTAACATTTAAGAAAACAATACTGGACAGTAAAAAGTGACACAAGCAAACGAGCTGCAGCCGGTTACTCTAGCGTTGTCACAAATACGGTGGGTAATTTCAAAAAAGCGAAAAGGTATTTTCAAAGAAGTCAGTAATTTACTGCACATATACAGACATCTCAATTAAACAACTTCATTCTTATGCAACGAATTGCTATGCTGGGCTCAGGTTTCATCGGCCGTTTTTATGCACACTCTTTACAAGGTTATCGTAGTAAAGACAAGATCGTATCTATTTATTCCCACCTTTTTTGTGATATCTTCATATACAAAACTTCCTTTGTTTCGATATAGTTTATTCTTTTTGATTTGCAGCAAAATAAAGCTTGGACAACGAGTCGTTATTAATAGCCAATTGCCAGTCCGCCACCATTATAAAAATTGCGATAGATAATATGCTGAAATCGTCTCAGTCAGGTACTTCGTTCACAAAATCAATCTGTGTTTTTCGGATTCCAAAAGAATGGGATCAGGTTTCAATTCACCGCTAGCTTCTTTATTCTCGGAATCAATGAGAAAAACAAATCGCCAAACCACCATAGGATATGATTTTCAGAGGTTTTTTTTAAGATTTTTTTGATGAAAATATGCCATCTCCTCCTGAACCGAGGAAGGCGCCCCATTGAACTTTCCTCTTGATCTTTATAGGTGTATCGATGCGTTTTATTTTCATCCCTAAAAACGAAAGCAGATCAGAATGATGAAAATATTGGCAATAAATAATATCGAGATAGCCATCGTCATCAAGATCGCCGATCCACGGTGTCGAAAAAATATTTTTAAACCCATCTGCCTCGTCAATCGTTTTTACAGATTTCGTAGAAAAATCAATGGCGACCAGTTTATTTTTCATCTTACCCGGCGACTGTGATGCATAACCTAACGAACAGTCAAAATCATTGACACTGATAATAGCCTCATCCCGACCGTCGTTAGTAAGATCATAAACAACGGGTGATGAAAACCCTGTACATCCAATAGAGTCGAGGTACTCAACACTGCCGGTTTTACCATTCAGCATAATTTGCATGGTGCCTGTGCTGTTAGGCCATTGGCCCTTGCTGATGAATGTAAAAAAATCAGGCACATCGTCACCGGTAAAATACCCTGGTGCAAAACTGTTACTGCATTCCGTGCCGGGAAAAACTCTAGTCCATAGACTGTGATAATCTTTTCCATCAATAGCTACCGCTTTACTTCCGTGAGACATTGCGATAATATCTAGGTAACCGTCTTTGTTTATATCGGCCAATGTAGCCGGTGCTATAAAACCATGTCCTTTTTCAGTGGCAATAATCCTGGCAGAAACTAAGTTTTTTGAAACCAGTTGTGATACTGATGATAGATAAAGTTTTCCATCAATCGTTTCCCCACCAGTGCCAAATAAAATAAATAACTCTTTACTTCCGGGTTGAGAAAAACATAAAGGCGTCATGTATGATTCTTTGCCATCAGGCATGGTGTCGGCTGCAATGAGATTGCCGTTTTTTGAATCCAAAAGCATCAGTACTCCCGGGTAACGATCCACTTCCGAGTAAGGCGCAGCGACTGCATTACCGCCATTTATCGTAAGCAAATCCTCAATCCCGTCCTTATTTTGGTCGGGTACTAAAACACTATTGTTGAAATTGTACCTGGCATAACGCATAATGGGATCATCTTTATATTGGTCGTACTTATATTCCCATAACAAAGCCCCGGTCTTGCCATCAATTGCCTTTAATTGAGGAGAGCGTCCGCCTATAAATATATCTTTCACTCCATCTCCGTTTATGTCGCAAAAAGTAGCCGAACCAAAAACCTGGTCAGGCGCCTCCTGTTTCCATAATAAGTTTCCCGACTTTCCGTCGAACGCAAGGATTCCCATGTCGCTTTTCTGAAACTCATTTTTTCCCGCACCCATAACTATATCAAGTGTCCCATCATTATTGAGGTCTGTAGTTCGAGGTGAAGACTGAGAGCCAATTACAGGAAGGTCTTTAGACCAAACCAATTTGCTGCTTTCCTTGGAGGACATCATATTGCAGCCGGCAACAATTCCGGCCAATGTTATTACAACAAAAAATAGGGAAGATTGGAATTTTATTTTGGGGAACACAAATTGGCGGCGATGCTTCATTGGTTGATATTTTTTACCTGAGCAGATAGAGCTCCAACATCATTTTTATTTTTTGCCGTGCTGCGTATGATGACGAATTTGCCAATTTCTTCACCTTCTTTTGCACCATTCTCAATAGCATCGCGGAAGTGAATTCCACCATACAGCCTGGATATTGCAGCTTCTTTTGCCGCACCATAAAAAGAAGTAAAGGTTCGCGGGCGAAGTCCAAATTCTTCCTCGGTGTTATCCGTAAATGAAAATCGGTCGCCAAACAAATATGTAAGAACGGTTGCTGCTGCAGCTGAAATAACACTATGACCTGATGTATATTCAGGGAAAGGAGGTGTTTGAAGCAAGGGAGTCCAGTTGCGATCTGTGAGTTTTCTTATTGCTGTCACGGGTCTCACACGGTTATACTTGTATTTCTCATTCCAGCAGGAAACGAAAGCATCTGCCAATGCAATTGAAACCATTGCATGAACGTATGCGGTTCGGGATAAACTTAGCTTTTGCTTTTTGCAGGCGATTCCCGTGATCCCCATCCAATGGCCTCCCGGAGAGATCTTTTTAATGCCAAATTCAAGATGACCAACTTGCTGCAAGGCAAAGGGATTACAGTCCCAGAACATAGCTATCTCCACCTGTTCTTTAGAAAGATTTTTGCCAACTTCATACACCTCTCTTAAATCCTGGTAAAACAAAGAATTGGTGTCAGCACTATATTTGTTCGGAGGCGGACATGCAAATTGTGAACATGAATCAAGTATAAAAGGGCGCAATGTATTCCAATAAGGCTCAACAGCCGATATAAAACCAGGGGCAGTAGGTTGCCAGTATTCTTCGCCGGTTAATGGCGTAAACCTTCTTAATCCACTGAGTTTCGTAAACCCATCAGCAGCAGCATATTTCAGTATTTGCCCTACAACTCCATCAACAAGTTCAACTGTTGCATTTATTTTTTCTAAAGGGAGTTTTCTTTTTTGCGCAATAAGCTTTAAAGAATCAAAGTTCTTTTGAAGTAAATAACCTGAAGGAAGAAGCCTCGCTGAAGATCTGTACAAGGCAAGGATTACGGCGAATGCAGAATCAGTTTTTTCCAAGAGTCGGTCATTAATTTTTATATCCCTTAAGTCCTTTACTATTCCTGCAAAATGCGCCCCTTTTCTATTGAACAAGTAAGCGACTTCATTAGCGGACAGATTGATATATGCATAATACCTCGACGCAGCTACCGGTGAAGTTACATCAGTCACCATTACGTCTGTTGCTTGCTTTAGTGCTATAGCATAATCATTAGCTGCGAATGACAACTTCTTTTGTCCATATCCACAGTTAATGAATAGAATAGGTATAACAAGTAGTATGATCTTCTTCATATCCAACAGTTCAATAAGAGTAGATTACCGGGGCCTTATCATTTACAGCGAAAATTAATTGATCGCTCTTCTTTCCATTTATTTTGATAAGGTCCCTGGTACAACCTGTTACATTTAATCCAGATGGTAGCTGGGGAATATATTCGAAGTTCCCCTTTCCATCTCCTTTTAACAATACTCCAAAACCAGCGTCAATTTTTCCTATTTTGATTCTTGCATGATCAATATTACCTGCCAATAAAATATCCTGTTTTCCGTCGCGGTTAAAATCCCCTGTGCTGATGGCATAAACAGGAAAAAAGTTTGCCTGCAATGGAAGCTTCTTTGCTGTAAACACCCCTTTATTATTTTCAAAATACGTTGTTTCAAAGTGGTCGGCTGATAACTGTTTTGCTGATTCCAGTTGTTCGGATGTTAGTATGTCTTCAATGGCAGCATTGGCATATGAATCGTAAGTTGGAAATCTTTGGCGCAGGCTCACTATCTGATCAGTTATTTCATCCCTTGTTGCCATTGGGTACGACTTACCTTGGATATAATAACAAATCAAAGGGTCAACAGAACCATTGTTGTCAAAATCATTATAGAATATAGTGGCAGGTTCCGCTTTACTTACACGGATAGAACTGTTCAAGCCCCAGTTACCGGCAATTAAATCAAGGTCGCCGTCTCCATCCATATCGGCAACTTGCAGCCGATTCCACCAGCCTTTCAGGGAATCTGGAAAATAACGGTCAGACAGGTCGGCAAATTGTCCATTCTTGTTCAAAAACAAATGAATCTTCATCCATTCGCCACAAACAATAAGATCTTTTCTTCCGTCATTGTCAATGTCTATCCATGCTGCGTCTGTTACCATCCCCAATGATTCTAAAGAACTCCTCATTTCCAACGGCGCATTTGCAAACTCTCCTTTTCCGTTATTAATCAGTAAAAGATTTTCTGCCGACTCGGGGTATCTTCCGGGCACAATCCTGGTTCCCACAAAAAGATCCAGATCACCATCATTGTCAACGTCTGCTACTCTTACACATGACCCACTAAGCGTCTCCGCAGGTAATGCCTGTACATTCTTATAAAATTTACCATTTACATTGACGTATAATCGATCCTGCAGTTGCTTGTCGTGTGCATTGAAATTATAACCTCCGCTTACAACATAGAGATCAAGATCACCATCGTTATCGGCATCGAAAAAAACAGCGTCTGCATCCTCGCAGGCGGCATCAGCTTCAAACTCAGGTTGATTGTCCAGAACAAAATTGCCATCTCTTTGCTGTATGAATAATTGTCCTCCCTTTCCCTGTGCTCCGCAAATAAAAAGATCTTCAAGTCCATCCTTATTAATGTCTCCTTTGGCAATCCGGGGACTATTATAAGAAATCATGGCGGGCATCAGCGGCTGCGCTTTGAAATCATTTGTTTCGTTTGACACATTTACATATGGTAATGACAAAGGCGATGGTGAAAAAATAGTTTTAGTATTCTTCTGCACATATTCTTCTGTTTTTCCTGCTCCATAAGTGACATTGTTAATAGTATTAATCTTCACACTGGTTACTGTTTCTGCAAAACCGTCAGGCCATTGTATTACTACCGAATCTATGTGGCCGGAGGGCAAACCCGTATGCAAAGGCGCTTGCATGGAGCTCTGGTATCCATGCACAGGATAATTTTCAAGCTTTATAGTCGCATTTGGCGTGAATACATTTACTACTGCACCGATGCCATAACTATTCTTGTCCTTCCCTTTTATTTTAAATTGTATCCAGTTTCCCCCCTTGCCATTTTCTACCAGCATGTTGCGGTATATTTCTGCAGGAGCATTCAGATGATTAACAACAAGATCAAGGTCGCCATCATTGTCAAGGTCTGCACAGGCCGCACCGTTTGAAAGGGTTTGTTTATCAAACCCCGCTGCCATTGAAGCATCAGAAAACTGGAGGTTGCCATTGTTTAAGTATAGGTAATTATGACTGGGAGTAACAGGAATACCCTGCAGCATGTTAAACATATTATCGCTGTTTTCACCACGTAGATATTTCAATCGTTCATTCGCATAAAATTTCACAAAGTCACGATTGGTCATGTCTCGTCCGTATCCATTTGTAATAAAAATATCTTTATTGCCATCGTTATTAAAATCCATTAGAAGCGACGCCCAGCTCCAATCGGTACAAAACACACCGCTAAGCTGCCCAATTTCACTGAATGTACCATTACCATTATTTAGCTGCAGCATATTTCTCATTAACTGGTGATGAAAGCCATTTTGCACCTGATTATTGTACAACTCATAATTGTCCGGCATGTAAAGCAGCTTTTGCCTCCTGTTGTCTTCTGGCAGCATATCAAGTGTGAATACATCTGTCCATCCATCATTGTTGATATCAGCAACATCGCAACCCATGGAAAAATTAGAAATGTGGCCAAGCTGCTCTTTTAATTTTTCTGAGAAAGTACCATCATGGTTGTTGATGTAGAGATAATCTTCTTCAACATAATCATTCGTGACGTAAAGATCCGGCCACCCATCATTGTTAATGTCGGTTACTGACACACCAAGACCATAACCTAAAGGGTTTGAAATAATTCCTGCATTTAGCGTAACATTTTTAAAGACATTATTGTCATTCCGGTAAAGCCGGTCCCCGGCATCAGGGTCAACCATTTTCTTTACAAAAGAAGCATCAAAGTTCCGGAGGTTTTTATTGTTATGGTTGATTACAAATAAATCAAGATCATTGTCACGATCATAATCAAAAAATACAGCCTGGGTAGAATACCCGGAATCGGCTACTCCCATGGCTGCAGCTTTTTCAGTAAAGGTGAGATTCCCGTTATTGATGAAAAGCTGGTTGGCTCTATCTTCCCTGTCCAGAGGACCTGAATAACATAAATAAATATCCTGGAAACCATCGCCATTAACATCGGCAATGCTTACACCGGTTTTCCATCCTCTTTTTCCTCCCACTCCCGCTTTTGCAGTGATGTCTTCAAATTTCAGGTTGCCTTTATTCAGGTACAATTTTCCCGCCTGCATATTCCCGGAGAAATAGATATCAATTAAACCATCGTTGTTGAAATCTCCTAATCCAACTCCACCGCCGTTATAAAAATATTCGTAGGAAATAATGTTTAGTGCCGGTGACTCTTTAAGAAGATTTGAAAAAGTTATTCCTGATTCGCTGCTTGGGACGGACTTAAATAAGGTGGGCTGTGGCTTTTGTGCAAGAGCCGGAAATGAAACAAAAAATAATAGTTGCAGATATAATAAAATATTCTTCATAATGGCGGCCAAACAATAATAGTAAAGCAAACCTGAATCAATTTAGGCTTAACTATAAAAAAGTTTTTGATACTCGCTCATAAAGTAAACTGGTGTGAATAGTATAAAACCAAATATCCTATTTAGAACTTCTTCGCGTACAATCCTATCTGAAAAATACCGAAAACAATATTAACACGCTAATCGTAACGTCCTGGCCTGTTGCACTACTGGCACATGAAATTTTAGCCTCTTTCCAAAGAGTGGAATAGAAAATGCTAACCAATTTCCTGCTTCTCCTTATGATAGCTGATTAATCATTTTATTGCGAACGGTGCAATAAAAATCAAAAATTTTATTTGCTTCAAACTAAAAATACTACGTTTAGTTCCATAATCTTTTTTCAATGAAAAGAAAATTATTTCCTTACCTAATTCATTCAATACTCATTCCTGTTTTTTCCTTGTTAGGCTTAACATCAATTTTAGCCCAAGGCTCAGAAGTTTCTATGTCATCGGAAAAATGGGTGGCAGAGTTCAAAAATATTGGCACTCATTCCTCCCCGCGTGCTGTTGATCTTAACAATGATGGTGTAAAGGACCTGATAATTGGCTGCAGCAAAAAAGAATTCGAGCAAAATGATTCAGCAATCCTGGCTGTTGATGGAGCTACTGGAAAAATACTGTGGAAAGCTGCGGCACGAGACCAAGTGTTTGGATCAGCCACTTTCCTGGATATCAACCGGGATAATGTTCCGGACGTTATAATTGGTGGAAGGGCAGCAGAACTACAGGCAATTGATGGAAGAACGGGGAAAGGGATTTGGGCCTTTTTTCCAAAGGGCGACAGCAAGGAACCAAGAAAAAAAGGCTGGTTTAACTTCTATAATCCTCAGGTGATACCCGATCAAAATGGGGATGGAATTGAAGATATCCTGGTTACTAATGGAGGGGATATTCTTGCTGCTCCTTATGATCCTAACCGTCCAACCGGCAACCTGCTCGTTCTTGATGGCAGTAATGGTAAACTATTGGCTATTGCAAAAATGCCTGATGGAAAAGAGACATATATGTCGGTTGTAGTTTCCAAACTGTCCCAGGAAGATTCTGATCTTACCATTGTCTTTGGAACGGGAGGTGAGACTATTGGTGGAAATCTATATCGTACCACCCTGAAGGATGTGATGAAAGGAGATATTTCTAATGCTGTTCTTTTAGCTTCTGGTAATAAGAAAGGATTTATTGCTCCTCCTGTACTTTGCGATTTGAACCATGACGGTTGCCTCGATATTATTGCCAATGCTGTTGAGGGAAACACAATTGTTACCGACGGAAAAACGAATAAGACGTTATGGAGCAATGGAATTAAAAATGCTGAGGCATATGGCTCCCTTGCGGTAGGTTACTTTAACAATGACAGCATTCCCGATTTGTTTACCACTTTCACAGAAGGTGCATGGCCCAAGTTACAAGACTCAAAACAAATCATGTATGATGGAAAGAATGGACAAATAAAATTTTTTGATTCTTTAGGCGTATTGCAAACGAGCAGCCCTGTCGTAGCAGATTTTAATAATGATGGTTTTGATGATGGACTTATATGCGTAAATTATATTGTAATGGAAAAAGGGCTATTTCGAACCTATTATAACATCCTCGTCATATATGACTTTCATAACGAAAGTACGTATCAGCTAACACCGGAGACCCCCGGGATTAACCTGTCATCTACTCCGTGGATGGGCGATCTCGATAATGATGGAAAAATAGATATTGTGTATTGTTATCTAACGAATAATAAAAGTGAAACGGCAATGGATGGATTTAAAATGGTACGATTGAAATTAAACAGTGAAATGAAAAAGCCTGTGAAATGGGGATCTTACATGGGAAGCCGTTATGATGGAATTTACAAATAATGTCGCTGCAAAAACGGAAAAGGCAATAGTTCCCAAGTGACGTAAATTCAGTAAATCAAGAGCCCATTATACATTTACAATATCATCTCACCTTGTTTCTTCATCCTCTTTTACTGACTTCATAAAACTTTATTAAGAGTTCTCGTATTAAAAGTTGAAAGGCACATTTTGATTTGACTATGCCTAAAGCACTGTATAATGAAAAAAGCTGTCTCAAAGGAGACAGCTTCCTAAATTTTATTACAACAATTCGATTATTCCGGACCGCCAGCCCACCAAAGCTTTGTTATAAAGTCATTGGCGCTGGCACCTGTCTTGAAGTTTGGATTACCTGCAATTTCAAGTACAGGATACATCAGTCGTTGCGGAATTTTTCCGCCTGTTACGTTTCCTGGAAAATTAGTTGGCGTCAGGCTGGGAAAACCAGTTCTTCTCCAATCAGGCCAGGCTTCCCACCAGTTCAGGAATTTATTTGCCCACAATTGCTCACCGATCATTTCCAGGGCCGGTTTGTACACATTATACGGACGGGCAGCCAAATAGGCTGCGACCTGAGCATCCGAAACAACGAATGACGGATCATAAATGGTATACATCTGCATGGAAGCCTTTACACCTTCATTATAATGGCCCGCTGCTGCGGCTGCCGAAAGTCCACCAATACCTCTTTGTGCCGCTTCCGCTAACAGGAGCTTCACTTCACCGTAATTCATCAGCATGTACGGTTCATCCAGGTTTAACAGCTTTGGATTGATCCTTGAATACGTTTTGGTTGGGTCAAGAGTGGGGTTTCCTTCAAACTGCCTAAGCATAGGTATATCCATTCCGTTTGGCATGCCTTTTTGAAGGAGCGGATCGGTTATGGGAGATGTTATAGCATTTGGATTTGTCCACTCCCCGATGCCACCGCTAAGGATCATCAGCCTGGGATCGTCGTCAGTAGTGGATGAAGTATTCGGACCTTTCAGAAAATCAACAAAGGTTTTACTCAGAAAGACGACTTCACCTCCGTCTCCCGGAATCAGGGCTCGTGAAATACCGTTCTGGTTGGTCCATGTGCTTGGGCCTTCTGCCATGGGAACAATAACATTGTCTGCATTGCTCTGAAACACGCCGCCGGCTACTGCTTTGGCAACATAGGTATTTGCCAAACTCTGATCAACTTTGGAAACCCGCATCGCCAGGCGGAGCATTAGTGAATAACCCCACCTTTTCCATTTAGCAATATCTCCCTTATAATACAGATCAGCAGCGGCAAAATCAGGGTCTGCTGCCGCGGAAAAAGCGGCCGATGCTTCATCAAGTTCTTTCAGTAAGTCTGTATAGATAGCCTTCTGCTTGTCATACTTGGGAAAGAAGACGCCTTCCTGGGCTTGATTAGCTTCGAAATAAGGAATACTGCCATAAAAATCAGTAAGACGATGAAAAAAGGATGCCCGTAAAATCCTTGCTGCCTGCCGTGTATTATTATTTTTGCCTTCAGCAAATCCTCCAGTACCTGTTTGTTTTATAATTTCGGCAAGGTTCTTCAAATCCCTATAGAAAAAATCCCAGGGAGCAGCATTGGTTTCGGGGTTTTCCAGGTATTTATCTCCCACACTCGCAATATTAGCGGATGATGTTGCTGAGGTTGCAAGTTGTTGAATAGCGGTAGAAGCCATTCCGATATTGGTTCGCCAATCTATATAACGATCGTCTCCCTGGGAACCCCCGGAGGCTGCACCCAATTGCGCGGAAGTAAACAGAAAGTTCACGTCTATTGTATTGGCGGCCTGCGGGTTTATATTCAGCTCCTTAAATTTATCCTTGTTACATCCGGCCACAAAAACCGTTGCAATGGCCGTACTATATATTATTTTTCTTAAAGAGTTCATTGTTGATTATTTATTGTTAAAAAGTAGCACGCAGGTTAAATCCGAAGGTACGACTGGCCGGCAAACCGAAATAATCAAGCCCTTGATTATTACCGCTTTGATAAGATGATTCCGGATCTATGTTTGGCGTGTTCTTATGCAGGATCGCCAGGTTACGTCCAACAAACGAAATCATCAAACCGCGGACAGCTGTACCGTTAAATAGTTTCGCTGGCAATGAATACCCTATTGTTAATTGCCTGAGCTTGACAAACGAAGCATCGTAGACGAAGTTTTCCTGTGCCCTTTCCCCTAATTGGTTCCAGTAATTTCTTGCCTCACCGGGTGTAAGGGTTTTCGTAAAGGGTTTAAAACTTGTACCATCCTTCGTAACACCGGTCACGGTGAGTGGCGCTTCTCCTGCACGGCCCTGTAAGGTTTCCTTCGTAAAGCCTGCCTGGGTCATTCTCACGTTGGTTCCGGAATAAATATCGCCTCCCGATTTGAAATCGATCAAAAAAGAAAGATTTATGCCTTTCCACGTAAATGAATTGTTTAAACCGCCGGTAAAATCAGGAACCCCGCTACCAAGAATCTGGTAACCACTGTTATCGGCTAGTGGAGCACCCGTTGAATCATACACCAGGTTGCCCGACGGGTCGCGTAATTGCTTTATTCCGGTGATCATACCATATGGATAACCAACTATTTGTTTAATGAAAACTGTTCTTGTCCTTGGCTCCGCTGTAAACGGATCGCCTATGAATTCTTTTTGTCCTTCAATTAGCGATACCACTTTGCTGTTGTTTTTGGCAAAATTCAACGAGACGTCCCAGGCGATGGCTGCCGACCGAATAGGTGAACCGGTAAGTAAAATCTCTATTCCCTTATTTGTAAGCTTACCAAGATTAACTGATGTACTGGCAAAACCCGAGGACTGGGAAATAGTGGCGTTCAAAATATCATCAGTAGTTTTTTGGTCGTAGTAGGTAACGTCCAATCCCAGCCTGTTATTGAACAATTGGGTTTCTATTCCGTATTCCATTTCGGTGGACGTAAATGGTACCAGGAGGGGGTTTGGAAGGTTGTTTCCCGATGAAAATCCAGCGGTCGGCCTTCCCAGATGCGAGGTATTGAGCCCATATGTCACGTTCGTCTGGTAGGGGCCGACGGATTCAGTATTACCCACCTGTGCCCAGGCTAATCTTAACTTTCCATAATTGAGCCATGTCGGTAATGTTTTAAACGCATCTGTAAATACAAAGCTTCCGCCAATCGAAGGATAAACAATACTGTTATCTTCAGGATTTAATGTAGAGAACCAGTCTTTTCTGGCCGTTCCAGTTATGAACAAATAATTATTATACGATAATTCAACAGATCCAAACAAGGAATTGATGCCTCTTTTTCCATAACCATAGCCAAAGTCGCGCTGCTTGGCATTGTTGATGGCGGCCAGAAATGGTATACTGAATCCAGTTCCATTCGCTGACATGGACTCGTTGGTCCGACGCATTAGGTTTCCGCCAAAGAAGGCATTGACGCCAAATTTCTGAAGGAAGGTTTTATTATAACCCGCCATGTACTGAAGGTTTATTTCACGTATGCGATTTTCATTTTCAGACATGTTTCCTCCACGGTTATGAGACGTACCCTGTGCTGTTAGCCGCGTATTTTTCAGTGTGTAATAATCCATACCGGCCTGTCCTTGAATGTAGAGGAAATCGGTGATGTTATAGCGAGCTTCGCCGGTGGCAATGATCCGGTCACGAACATCATTATTTTGATACTGGTAGGATGCCCACCAAGGATTTTGCGTATAGATGTTAGAGGATGCGGAAAACTCCTCTCCGGGGTTTTTCTTATCAAAAATGGTTATCCCTTTTGCTTGTTGCACTTCCAATGAAGGAACAGCGCCCGGTTTGTCCGGATCACCGATCATATCATTAATGTTTACATCGAGCGGGGTATAATAAACGGCCAAATTTGCATTGCCGGGAGAGTCAGAAAGGTTGGGTCTGTTTTTCGTTTTCTCATTGGAGTACAACACCTTCGCACTTAATGATATTTTTCGTGCAATCTTTGAATTGATAGCTAAAGTAGTATTAAACCGGTCAAATCCTGAGTTCGGAAAGACACCCGTGCTTCTGAGGTCGGAAAGCGAAAGCCGGAAGCTTTGCGTTTCGCTTCCACCGGTAACCGAGATACCATTCGTTACCTGGTGACCGGGTTTATAAAAACGTTCCCAATTGTCACCCGCATCGGCATACGGTCTTGTTACTCCATCGAACTGAACAGACGGGCTACCGTCGAATTTAGGTCCCCAGGCAGCCTGGCTCCAATTGTTAGTGAAATTTTCTGCCAGCGTTTCTGGTTTCTTGGCTACCCGATTTTGCAGCGTTGTTCCCACGTAACCTCCGGAACCATGGGTCGTTTGGAAATCTCTTAAGTCCTGGACTGTTTCCCTAACATAATTAGAATTGAATTCAACCCCCAGGCCTTTTCGATTTGACCCTTTTTTCGTTGTAATCAAAATAACTCCATTGGCCGCTCTGGATCCATAAAGAGCCGCTGCGCTGGCCCCCTTCAACACCGAGATGGAAGCAATATCGTCAGGGTTAATGCTGCTCATGGCATCTCCCTGGTCTGCACCACCCCAAACGCCTGCCTGCCCCAAGTTGCTATTATCCACTGGAACGCCATCTACCACGTAAAGAGGCTGGTTCAACGTAGACCCAAGAGTTTTTGCACCCCGGATTACTACTCGTGACGATCCTCCAGGTCCCGTTGCCATCTTTGTTACGTTAACTCCGGCTACTCTTCCGGCCAAAGCATTGGTAGTGCTGATTTCTCTCGCTTGTGTGAAGTTTTCACCACCCACGGTAGTTACCGAAGCTTGCAACGCTCTTCTGTTTCTTTCTATACCCAAGGCGGTAACCACCACTTCACTCATCTCCGAGGAAGAGGCCTGCAATGCCACAGAAAGATTGGTTTGTCCGCTAAGTGAAACGTCTTGAGGACTGAATCCTATTGAAGTAACTCTCAATCTTTGCACTGAACCAGGAACGGTGATGGAAAAAACGCCGTCAGAATTTGTTAGAGTGGAGGCCTGGCTGCCCGGTGCTGTAACGGTTGCACCTACAACAGGTTGCCCTTTTGCATCTGTAATTTTACCGGTGATAACCCGTGTTTGAGCTGAAGCTTCGGGAATAGCGGCAACCAGTAATAGCAAAAAGACTAATACTAAGTGTAATTTTCTCATAATTGTCGTTTACTTTTTAATGAATAAACCGAGAGTTGAAAAACGAAAGGAACTTTCTATTTATAAATGTCTGAAACATCAGAATGGTAGAATTTCAACGCCTTTTGAATCCAGCGTAATGGTTAATTGCAAGCTATCAAGTGAAGTTTTTTGTGCTAAAGCAATTGGGCAGAAGAGGGGCAGCCGCAAACCGAACCACAACTGCTTAGCAGTCAGTTTTAGTAGCATAGTCAATCGATTTTTTGAGTGTAGGTCAATAGCAATTTCCAAAAGCACCAAAAAGTTACCGCGAATTTTATATTTAACAAAAA
>DAINQQ010000134.1:0-15073 GCA_036742645.1 Flavitalea sp. | reverse complement strand
AAAAAGACGCTATAAGTATAAATGCTTGTAATGAAAAAAGCATACATAATCTGTCTTGATTGATCCGCCGCTTTCCGCTGGTGAGAACGGTTGATCAATTTCGATTTATACGCGAATAAGCGTTCAAGGGGTACTTACAATACTAATACTCAGCGGCCGCTTTTCTAAAATAATATATGTTCTTCTATGTCAAAGAAAATAGCCATCCTTTTAAGTTTTGTTTTTTTCGCACTGTGGAGTGACGCGCAATCACTAGGTGCTTCTCCGGAATACATTAAGACCTTAACAGCCGCATGGAAAGGCGAACGCTTTACTGACGGAAGACCAAGAGTACCGGATGTTATCCTTTCTCATTTGAAAGAAGCGACACTGGAGCAAATCTGGGGTTTCCTGGGTAGGAAAGGATTTCGGAACCAGGTAGAAAAAGACTGGATCATATTGAAGCCGGGTGAGACAATGGTTGGCCGGGTCGTAACGGCGCAATTTATGCCTTCGCGTCCCGATCTTGACAGCATGGTGAAAACATTGGGAAAAGCAGAAGGCCGTTCTCAAAAAGGCGGCGCCAATATCTGGCCCATTGATATTTTAACACGGGATGATATTTATGTAGCGGATGGTTTTGGTAAAATAAAGGACGGCACTTTGATCGGGTCAAGCCTGGGCAATGCTATCTATGGAAAAACCGGCCAGGGTGTAATCTTTTACGGCTCGGTGAGGGACATGCAGGAACTAAAAGCAACGAAGGGTTTCAATGCCTGGGTGAAAGGACATGATCCTTCCTATATCAAAGACATGACGCCGACTTCAATAAATGCCCCTATCCGTATCGGTCAGGTAACTGTGTTTCCTGGTGATGTGGTTTTTGCAAATGAATATGGCGTTGTTTTTATCCCGGCTAACCTGGCCGAAGAACTGGTGAAAAGTTCAGAGCTGGTCGGGCTGCGTGATGAGTTTGAACGGTACATGCTGCAGTTGGGCAAATATCCCTCCGGACAGGTTCACGGTGAATGGTCAGATGTCATGAAAAATGAATTCCGCGCCTGGTTAGCTAAAAATCCAAAGAAGCTGGCAGTGTCGCCCAAAGAAATTGAAGAATACTTAAACAAAGAAGGAGATTGATGGCGGGAGTCGGGAGTCGGGAGTAAGGAAGTTGTGTTGAGCAAAACTTCTCGTCTAAACAGGCTCACATCGATCTTATTTCAACCAACATTATGAAAAGGATTTTTGCCACGAATTACACGAATTTAATTCGTGATAATTGGTGTAATTCGTGGCAAAAAAAATTATTTACATCATCAAATTTTAGCGTTAATGAAAGGTTATACCGCTTTCTTTTTTTTCTTACTGATTGTTTTTTTAGCGCCTTATTATTTGTCAGCCCAAACAATTTCGAAAGAGGAGATCATCTTCCTTACCAATGCATGGAAGGGCGAACGGTTTGCTGACGGCCGCCCTAAAATTCCGGACGATTTACTGGAAAGAGCCAAACACATTAATATTGATGATGCATGGACCGTATTAAAAAACGAAGGATATACGAATCAGTTTGAAGGCAACTGGAAAACTGTAAATGATGAACTGGTAATCGGTCGTGCGGTAACGGCTATGTTTATGCCCAGCAGGCCAGATGTGGAAAAAAACATTAAAGAACGTGGTGTAGCCAGAGATGGCAGAAAAGGAAACACCAATTCGTGGCCGATTGAAATACTGATAAAAGGCGATGTGTATGTCGCCGATGGTTTTGGCAAAATCAGCGGAGGTACTTTAATGGGTTCTACGCTGGCTACTTCTATCTTCAGCAAATCGGGGAATGGTGTCGTTTTTAACGGCGCATCAAGGGACCTTGGCGAGATAAAAGAGATAAAAGGCTTCAATGCGTTTGTGCGTGATTTTCATCCCTCGTTTTTAGAAGACATGGTGCTGATGGGACTTAATACCCCAATCCGTATTGGCAATGTGATGGTGTTGCCCGGCGACCTGGTGTTGGGAACAAAAGAAGGAATATTGTTTATACCAGCTCAGCTGGCCGAGCAGGTGATCAGTACCGCTGAATTTGTGATACGGAAAGACAAGTTTGGTTTTGAAATGGTGAAGTCGGCAAAATATTCTACCGGGCAGATAGACAGTCAATGGACAGACGAAATAAAAACGGAATTCCTCAAATGGCTCGGACTTCACCCTGAGTTGGGAAAAATGACCAGGTCTGAACTAGACAGGGTGATGAGTAAAAGAACATGGTAATAGAAATAGAAATGGGCTTCAATCAACACGATCTATTCTGTTAATAAATTCAGGCTTAAAAGTGCTGTAAAGGGATTTGTGAATCGAGTCAATGTCAGACTACTTGACAGCCACATCCCATACTTTGGTTCGTTTGGATTTGCCGGCAGGTCCCTCGATCCTCAGTGTAACAATGTAATGATCTGCCCGCGTGTAAATATGAGAAGGATGTTGTTCAGTTGACGTTGTCCCATCTCCAAAATCCCACATCCATGAAGTTACCTTGCCGATAGACTCATCGGTAAAAGCCACCAGTCGCCTTTTCATGTCTATCACTTTGAATGACCATTGTGCGTCAATTGGCTTTTTAAACTGCTCTTCCAAAGGCATTAAACGGAAAGGAAGTAAGAAGGAGGCCTGACCAAACATAGTGTGCTCTTTTGAAAGATTCCAAAAGCCATTGTTTCCTTTTGCGTTTACATCATCATAATCGATAACGGCCCAGGAAAGACCGATATTTTTATTTTCTGTCAACACCGATTCTACAGCTCGTGCCGGACCCTCAGAACCTGCATAATCAAAAGGTGTGATCCAAAATTCAAGTGTAAGCTTACCGGAGTCGCCCGGTTTAAAGTCATAGCTATAAGCTGCATTCGCATATGGCAAATCTTTGATCCATGGCTGACTTCCCCAGGCTAATGCCCAGTCTTTTCCCTGAGACGGAGTAAAGATGTGGTAGTTCTGTGCATGTACACCATGAAAAGAAAAATATGCATCCATCATGCTTAGATCCTTGTTAGGATGAAAACGGTCTATGAGAGGACCTCCGGATTGGTCTCCGTCTACCACAACTTCAAAAATGTCGTTGTGCAAATCGGATAATGAAAAGTCCCAATAGTTGTCATACGCTTCATACAAAAAGTAGAGGCGGTTCAGGCCTTTTATCCAGCCGACTTTTACTTTTACATCGAGGTTTGCAGGATCTGACGTTGTATGTTTTTTACTATCGTCCCAAAGCTGATCCATACCCACGGTGTACGCATCCGGCACTATCTTCCAATCTCCAGGTTTTCCATCGATAACCGGAATCATATCGGCGGGAAACTGGAATATTTTATAGGTTCGTTTTTCCTGCGAAAAAGACCGACCAGGATTTACCAGGATGCATAAAACAGGTAATATCCCGCACAGGAATGTATTCAACAAATTTGAATGAGACGGAAGCAGCATGATCATATGTGTTCACCTTTTAGCGTAAGTATTTTTTTGCCACGGATTCCAGCGTCTTCATGAAAGAGGATTTCGAACTACAACAGGTTTCTTTGCGAACCTCCAGGAAAGACTCTTTGTGTCTTAGCGCCTTTGTGGCAAAAATTGGCCATGAAGGCACAAAGACACAAAGGAAGCTTTTCCGAAAGGGTTATTTGGTTTTCTACTCTGGCAGGCGATCTTCCAAAAAGCAACTTTTTATGTGTTGTACAGAATTCGATGGTCTGGCAGGGCCAGAGGTTTTGTTGTACAACTACAGAAAAGGTCAGGGCCACGAATGACACGAATTATCACGAACTATCATTCGTGTCATTCGTGGCCTGATCGTCACAAAAAAAGAAAAGTTTCCTAACAAAGATTTGCATTTGTTGTACTGAATTACACGGATTAGCACCTTTTTTGCGTTTCACTTTTGAGCACTCAACTACTTATTGTTTATAATAATTGCTTTATCTCTTTCCGGATGTGCGGCCTTTCCTTTAAATCGCTTCAAAACAAGCCCGGTGACATCATGTGCCTCGAGGGCATGCGTAAAGTAACCCGGAATATTATTTCCCCACTGTATGCTACATTTCCTCAACTGAATATTGTCTCCAAAGCGAATGAAATACCCGGGGTTTCCATGAGGCTCAATATCGGGATAAGCTGTTGTTGGACGGTTATCGAATAAATTACCGGCATACTTCGTCCAGCGATCCAGTGTTACATGAACATTAATCAGTTTGATGTTGCTGATGCGGCTATCTTTTGTTCCGTTGATGCGCACACTATTCTCTGCCCTGCCCTTTACGTTTTTGATAATCACGTCATGAATGGTTCCCACTTTTGTTTCAGGTTGTCGTGGAATAGCTGTTAGTGATATTGCTTCTCCACGTCCCCACCACGGATCGGAGTGATAGCGGGATACAAAAGTTATATCGTTAAATTCTACATTATATACATTGGCTTCGTCCCGCAACTGGATTGTAAGCCCCCGGCAACTGGTAATTATTTTGCAACGTTCAAATTTAATGTTATAAATATCCTGCGTAGTTTCTGTTCCAATCTTTACACCCGAATCCTGTGTTTCCAGAATGCAATCACTGACCCTGATGTTTGCCGATGGACCGTAGTCTTCCTTCTGCCGCGTCGTTTTAATTACGATTGCATCATCACCGCAAACAATACGGCAATTGCGGATATTTACATCTCGACAATGATCAGGATCGATCCCATCACAATTAGGCACATCGAGGTTGTTATTAATTACGATATTGTCTATCACCACCTTTTCACAACCCATGAGGTGCACGCTCCAGCTGGGTGCTTTCTCGATAGTGATATCACGAATAGTAAGATTATTGCAAGAAGTGAGAATAAACAATTTTGGCCGCCAGTCTTTAGGTATCCACCATTCATCCGCCTTATCGTAATGCGACATAAACTCAAGCGCGCGCCCATTGATACTACCAGTTCCAGATAACGTAAGGTTCTTTGCACTATTCGCTACAACTGCAGCTGCCTGCGATGTGTAGTCTGCCGGGTCAGTACTGACTAACAATTCCGCATTGCCTTCCAGGTGAAATTCTATGTTACCTTTCAACTCAATCGTGCCAATTAAATATTTATGTCCGGTTCTTACCACTACACGAGCTCCATTACCCACTGCGGTCGCTGCATCAATTGCCTTTTGAAAAGCTTTTGTATCCAGTGTTTTTCCATCCCCTGCAGCGCCAAATTTTAAAACATCGAATTCAATAATATCTTTTTTGTAACGCTGGGATTTTGCCTCAAAAGAAGGAACAACAAAGCTGAGACTAGTAATTGCTGTAAGCTTAAATCCCGCCTCCAGGACCTCCCGGCGGGAAACTCTCTTTTTGTAAAAAGCCATCCGTTCGCTTTTATATTGTTAGTCGTCGCAAACCGTTTATCGGTCTTTGTGCTATTTGTCTTTAGTTTCTTGCCCAACAACCGAATCTATTCTTTGTAAGTTCCTATCTTCCTACCAATCAGAAAACAACAAATTACTTCAGGCGATAAATCTTAAAATCATCAATTTCCTGTCGTGATTGCGTAGTTCGAAAACCAAAATACCCTGCTGTGATTGAATTTGTATCCTGAAAAGAAAAGAACTCTTTATCATCCACAAAGAATTTTGAAAGACCATCATACACAACTATCTTAATCGAATAATTTTTGTTGGGTTTCAACAGATGTTCCTGGTCGGTAAGGTCACTTAGAAGAACACGTTCGCCGTTGCCTGTGTATTTTCTAAAGCGCGTTGTTGTATTTGAGTTTCCTCCAAATCCTACATAATATAACAGCAGAGAATCGTATTCGCTGAAAATCCCGGATCGGGTAAACAAATTTTCATTACGGGGATCGATCGCCATCCAAAACTGGTTAAGGTCCGAAAGCCGGTCGTTTCTGCCTGTGTCTACAATAACTTTTCGATTATAGGTTATGATTAGATTACCCGACAACTTTTTATTTAGCCATATCGTTGCTCCTCCATCTACGTCGATCAACATCTTTTTCTCTTTTACCGTAACTGTTGAACCAGGTCCTGAAGGAATTTCAACCACCCAGTTTTTCAGTCCATTATCAAAATCATCTTTGTAAAGAAGCTTACCTCTTTTATAAGAAAGTTCATTCTTTGTTTGATGCTGATTTTCTTCTCTTCGGCCCGACACCTGTGCATGCACCGCAACGAATAGTAGCAAAAAAACAATCGCGCAAGTTTTCTTTTTCATGCAGGCTCTAATAGGTTTACATAATTATCGGTGCGTCTCCGTGATATACCCGTTAATTTAGTCCGCTTAATTAACTCCCGACTCCCGACTCCCGACTCCAGACTACCGGCTATTCACGCAATCCTTCCGGATGCAACGGTATCAGCATGATGTCACTGTCTGTAAGCATACTGGAATTGATCAGGATCCACTTACCGTCCGGGCTTATGGATTGGTGCGCATGTGCCTGCGGCGAAAAAGGACTTTGCGTATTGGGACGATGACCTTTTGAGAGCAATGTCACTTCACCGGTTTCCAAATTATAGCGATATATGGTTCCATCAAAGGTGTCAACGACGGCCCACTTCAAATCGGTTGTTCCTGCGGCATGCCAATAGCCACCGAGTTCTTTTGCATTGGCCAATAGTTTGAATTCGTTGCTGCGGATATTTAGCCTGATAATACCATTAGGTTTTTTTTGTAACCGGTCGAGGTGTCCCATAACATTGAAAAGAATGTTATCGGCATTGATGAATACTTCATGCGTCACCCATTCCTGGGCATTTTCTTTGTAACCCGGACGGTTTGTCACTTTACCGTTTTTGTCAACACTCAAAATCCATATACGTTGTGGAGCATCACCACCGGTTTCCCAGCAATACATTATTTCGCCCGAAAGAAAAGGGTTAGCCTGGAAGTGCCCCGTTCTGAATGGAACCTCTATGAGTTTGGTGGTTTTCTTGTTTTGAAGATCTACAGCATAGATTGCTGAAAGATTTTCCCCTACCCGATGGGAGAAGTAAATTTTGTTATCACTTACATCAATACACATACCACCCGGCTTAAGATTTTCAGGTATAGAAGCGATAACCGTTTCATAGCTTGCTGAATCCTTAACCTTCCCTTGTTCACTGTCCGCAAGTAATTGCCCAAGATTTAATTCAATAACCTGGGAACCGCGAAAACGATAAGCAACATTTTTTTTATGGCTCAATAGGAGATCACCAGGATTGCCCCCGGTAGTTATCTGAACAATTTCATGCGTCGCCATAGAGATTGCATAGAATTGTCTTCCACTTCGGGGTACCGTTGCATTACCTGCAAAAGTAACGTTCCCACCTGCCGTAGTGTTTCGGTTTGAAGTGAACACAATATACTTTCCATCTGCTGTCCAGTTTGGATGATCCTGGTAAATCTTTGAACTGTTATGTCTTGAAGTCGTTAAAGCAATAATCTTCACGCCTGTCACAGGATCGGTTATCGTTAAACTTTCTGAAGGAAAACGCTGGCCAAAAATATCGGTTCCCGCCATATCGAAAGTCTTGTCTACATTTTTCCTGTCGGAATAATCTACTCCTCCTATTATTTGCGCGTACGAAGCAGAGAAAAGAAGGATGGTACAAAAACAAGACATGAGTAATTTAGCCCAATCGTGAGAACTAATCGAATTCCTTGTACGTATTAAAAAATTACGTGAGATATTTTTTTTCATGAGAATAATTTCAGTAACTAAATCTTTACAACAGTATTTTTTTCGTAAACGGGTTCGCCACGAATTACACGAATAAGCACGAATTAGGCTGAATCCGTGCAAGAGGCCCAATTCAAAATTCAAAATTTAAAATTCAAAATAACCAACTGCATCCCCATCACTTGCCTGCATTCCAAAAAGGATGCTGTTTGGGCAATTTATCACCTACCAGTTCCAGCAACTGGATTGCATTTAAACACCATTGCGCGGTATTATTGGTTGATATGTCTTTAACTTCTACTAATGGCTTCAAAGCATCTGAACCAGTCACTAGCCGGGGCGTAAATTGGGCATTTGTTCCAGGAGAAAGAAAAGCTTTCCATGCTGTATCGGCATACCTGGATTCGTTGGTTATGCTTGCAGCATAAGCAGGCAGCCGTGCGTACCATGGACCAAGAGATCCAAGCCTGCCAGTCTTGCCAAATTCTTTCATTTGTTCTCCTTCTGATGAACCATAAAATTTTGCAAACTGTAACCACAAGCGATCAAAATTCTTATCCTGCAAAATGTCTTTGAGCTCGTAAATAACTTCTGGTCCGCCCATTAAAACACTTAAATGAATTACACCGATAGTATCATTTAACTGGTACATCTTTTTAGTAGCGGGGTCGTAACCAAAAGCGCCCTGCTCACCTGAGAAAAATCCACTTGGCATTTTTGCAAAGCTGTTCACTCCCTCCATAATTTTGTCTCGCCAACGCTTGTCACCGGTACGTTCCCATTCTGTCATCCAGTTACCAATAAGTGCAAACCAATCAGGGCCTACACGTGCATGAGTAGGATACTGTGTTTTACCAAGGATTAGTCTTAATGGATCTAAAGTTACCAGTCGCTGATCTGCTGTTTCGGCTACTTCATGCATGATGTCGCCGGTGCGTTCATCCGTGGTAAGGTAATAGTAATATCTCCGGTAAGCCGCCTGGCTTTCCCTTACTTCTTTCGAGCCGCAACCCCAGTGACGCACGTTGTGACGCGAACCCAGGCCAGCAAGTTTTCCGATGTGATATACATCTACCTCACTTGTATGACGTGTCATCGCTTCAGCCATTCTAAAGATATCGGGCCTACCGGTGCGGAGATAAGTGTACCAGAACCACATATCAGTAGACAGTTCCGTATTATCCCATGCATACCCTCCAACATCATAACGCCAGGAGTGACGAACATCATCATACGTATGCATTACATCACCGTAATTCCAGAAGCCATACCAGTTTCTCTGGTCAATTTCTTTTTGATAAAAGTTGATGGCTGTGTCTAACTGGTTTTCTATCCATCTTCTGCCGGGTGTAGAACGATCAGGTAAACTCCAGGTGCCAAAAACTTTGGCTGAATGAATGTATGCGGGAGTGGCTGTTAATAGTACGGGCTGACTTGCTACCAAAGCCTGGTTACTTAAATCCTGATTCGACGGGACATCTGCACTCGGGAACAGCAGAAGTTCACAGGTACGGGCAATTCCGTAAGGCGTACTTAAACCGGGTTGCACATCTTCATAAACAGCAGCAAGGCCATGACCAACCGTATCATAATGCCGCATGTCCATCGCTTCATTATACGGTGACCATAGCCAAACCTTTAATTCAGCCACGTCTTTTGATGCATCGCGTACTTCAAGAGCAGCAGGATACGATTGCCAGAAATCTTTCAATCCAACACCTAACCCACCTTTTGTATCGCCAACAAACACAAAACCTTTTGCACGCTTACCTGCACTTGCGTCAATCCATGTGCTTTTTGTATTGGTTCGTTTTGAAATATTAAATCCGTCGGCGTTATACTGTACAAGTTTGTAGTCGTTCCAGATTGGAAAATCTTTTATCAGCGACTGGGCACGGGCAGGAATTTGTTCAAGAGTAATAGGTTTACCTGCTAACTGGTTTGGGAGGACATTTCTATCTTGTAGCAATAGTTGTCTTACCGGTTCTGCCCATATGCCGCTGTCTTCTCCCGCAAATCGTACATGCCGGTTGTATAATTCTTCACGCATCGGAACGGAAAAAACAAGTCCCAGGCCTTTAATAAAATCTTTCTGATCATCGCCATCATAAGTGATGGTGTTAACCAAACGAACAACCTTCGACCCTGCATAAAAATACATCCTGACACTAAACGGAAGCCATTGTCGTTGCCTGGTAACTGACTGCATCATCCCTTCCACACGAACAACAGATCTTACAGGACCGTTCTGTTCAAGTGAAACTTTATTTACTTTACTTGTAAATCTTTCTTTTCCCGGGGATTCAAAATCTTCTCCTTCCGGTCCATTTTGAAGAATGCAATCTAAATGTCCGCTGCTGGCTACAAGTCTTCCATCAATTATTAAAGAATCAACGAGGAAGTTGCCACTTTTAGGAATGACGCATTGTAACTCGCCTGTACTAATATTTATTGACTTACTACTTTCGGTTACCCGAAGTAGTAATTTTGATGGAACCTCTTTTCCCTTGTTAACCGTTAATTTAAAAGACCCTTGCACCGTGCCGGGAACTGAAGCAAAACCAGTCCACTTGACTGAGCCATCCGGCCAGTACGCCAACGGCCATGATTGAACAGGAGTCAATTTACCATCAGCAGAAGTCAAAGTGAATGATTGGTTCTTCCGGACCAACCCTTTCCCCCATGGAACGCCCCAACTCACGCCAATTGGTTGTAAGAATTTCATAGTGTCCAACCACTTTAGTTCAACTTCCACAGCTGTTTGACTCCAGGCCTGACTACTTAATAGGATGCATACGACAGGAATACAAAGTCTACGCAATAACTTTTTCATAACTATTGTCTTTGCTGCAAGGGTTTAAGGTTTAAAGTTTAAAGTTTAAAGTGTCGAAGTTTAAGTAGTACGCTCCGCCTTATACAAGGACTCGCGCACTATTCGAAACCTTAAACCTTAAACTTTAAACCTCAAACCCTAGTATCCCGGGTTTTGTTTGAGGTTTGGATTTGCACTTAACTCACTTGCGGGTATCGGAAGTAATCCTCTGAAAGCAGGGGTGACAGCAGGTTTCCAGAAGGGGGTCCATGTAAAAAAGGTCCCAAAACGTATCATATCTCTTCTCCTGGTGCCTTCCCACATCAACTCTCTTCCACGTTCATCAAGAATATTATTCAGTACAATACTGTTTAACGGAGTTGCATTACTTCTTGCCCTTACCTGGTTCACCAATGTTCTGGCATCGTTGACGTTGCCACCAGATCTTAAGATAGCTTCTGCCTTTGTCAATAATATCTCAGCATAACGGATGGTAGCCACGTCATTGCCGGACCCTCCATTAACCCATGTATTATCGGGCTGCCATTTCATCAATCTATAACCTTCATTCTCCGCTGCATTTTTCGGATTTGCAATTGGTACCATCACCAGGTTTGCTGTTCCTGCAATATTCTTAAGCGGGGTGACGCCGTCAGCAGCAAATTGAGGTCCTGTCAAAATCATACTTCTGCGTACATCGTTCGCTTCAAATCTATTATAAGCCTCTTCCACTATATTAAAACCGTTTTGAGGGGTGAATGGCAGATTATATTTGAACCGGTGCGAATCATGTAGAGTTCTTTGAGCAAAATTATTGCTGCCAGCAGTTCTGCCCGGGTCGACGGAAATCGCATAAATAAATTCCCTTGAGCCTTCGTTAGCGGGTGTAAAATTGTTCATGTAATTAACAAGCAGGTCATAGGAACCTGTCGCGATAATCTTATCACACATATCAATACATTCGGGCCAGTATGATTTGCCGGCGTAGACTTCTCCGTTTAAATAGGTTAGGGCCATTATAGCATAAGCAGCTTCTTTCGTCATCCTGGGGTAATAGGATGTTCGGTTGACAGTTTTAACGGAAGGCAGATCGGCTGCGGCAGCAGTAAGTTCAGCAACAACAAAATCAAATACTTCTTTACGGGTTGAATTTGTTGGGAGATTCGTTGGTTCGATACGAGCGGTGGTTACAAGAGGTACATTCCCCCACAAATCCATGGCATAGAAATAAGCATAGGCACGGATACCTCGTGCTTCGGCAATCTGCGCCTTCAGGTTATCTTTATTTGTTGAACTTTGCAAACTTTCCAGGATAGCATTAGCACTTCCAATGGCCCGAAATATTTCAGCACTATACGATGCCAAACGATTGTTCACTGGCGTCCACTTATGTTCAAAAAATTCGATATACACACTTCCATCAAGCCAGCGGCCATCGGATCTTGCAAGGATAATATATTCATCGGTGCCTAAATGCAGCAACCGCCATGCATTGCCGCCATTTACTGCAAAACCCATGTTGCTGTACACTCCTGCCAATGCAGCCAGGATCTCGGCGTCTGTTTGGAAAAAATTTTCCGGCGTTACACGGCCGTATAATTTTTCATCCAACTTAGTACAGTTTGTATTTAATACAAATGCCAGAAGTAAAATGAGCCAACTTTGATTAATAAGATAATTTTTCATCTCAATTATTTTTAGAACTAAAAATTTTAGAAGGTCACAGTCGCACCAATCATATATGTTTTTGCCCGCGGGTATGGGAAGAAGTCAATTCCCCGTGGAGATTCCCCTGTTCCCGGAACGCTGGATACTACTTCGGGGTCCATTCCTGTATAATCGGTGATGAGAAACAGGTTCTGACCGGTAGCATAAACACGCGCATTTTTCAGGATCGGTATTTTGGTTACATTAAAGTTGTACCCTATTGATAAATTATCAAGGCGGATGAATGATCCCTTTTCTATCCACTTGGAAGAATACACGGCCGATTGTCCATATTTAATTCCATCGTTTAAGGCAGCCGCCAGGATATTTTGACCGGGTAATATCTGGATGCGTTGCGCATCAAGTGAAGTGTTATTGAACACGTCGTTACCATGGACACCCCTGATGAAAAAAGACAGGTCAAAACTCTTGTATGAGAAAGTATTACCAAATCCGAAAGTATAATCGGGTTGTGAATTACCAATGATTGTGATATCGCTTGCTGCTGAAAAACTTCCGTTCTTATCAATATCCTCGAACTGCTGAACACCGTCTTTAAGACCAATAAATTTAGGGCCATAGAAAATCCCTAAAGCTTCGCCGGGAATAATTGCCTGGCTATTTACTCCTGAAAAACCAAATCCTGAAACCGTATAATTCCGCAATATTTTGGTACTCCAAATATCGCTGGATAAGCTTATCACCTGGTTCCTGTTGGCGGCGATATTAAAATCTACCTTCCAACTAAAGTCAGCTGTTTCAATTACCCTGCTGCCTACAGTAAACTCAATTCCCTTGTTCTCTACCTCGCCTACATTTGCTACCTGGGTGGTCACCACTGAAGGGGAAGGAATTTGGAAAGACAATAATAGATCGGTAGTATTCTTCTTGTAGACATCCACCGACCCATAGATACGGTTATTTAAAAACTGGAAATCAAGGCCGATGTTTGTTTGAGATGTTTCTTCCCATTTTAAATCCGGGTTGGCATAACGTTCTGGTACAATCGCCGTAACGGCAGTCCCTCCGATTACATAATTTGTCGCGGAAGGTCCAAGGGTAGGTTGGGAGAGAAGATTGCCAATTTCCTGGTTCCCGGTTACTCCATAACTCACCCGTAATTTGAGATCATTCACAAAGCCGTCTTTGGGAAAAAAGTTTTCATTCGATACCCGCCACGCTACAGACCCCGACGGAAAAGTGCCCCATTTGTTATTCAGGCCAAACTTGCTGGATCCGTCACGTCGCACGGTCAATGTTAACAGGTAACGATCTAAAAGTGCATAATTGACTCGACCATACAAAGAGATAAGCTGGCTTTGTTCTTTGTAAGACGTGATGGCGTCTCTTGTGGATGCAGCTCCTATATTGTTATACCGGAACTCGTCAGAAATAAAATTAGACACCCGGTCCCTGAAACCTTCGTTTATAACATCCTGGTAGGAATAACCAATAATTGCATTGATGCGATGAGCTTCACCGACCTGTTGATCAAATCGACCGGTAATTTCAATCAGTTTGCTCCACTCTTTCGACTCTTGTAGATTAGCCAGACCTCCCGAGGCATTTCCTAAGGGATTGGATCTTGGGATATACGCTTTTCCATCCTGGCCCTCGTAACTATAGCCGAGATTTACATTTACACTTAACGGCTTCCATAAAGTGTAAGTCACCGAAAGGTTGCCGAGGTTTCTTCGGGTTGTTCGTAAATCTTCAATTTGGTTAGCATACGAAACCGGGTTAATTATAAACTGGTTTATTTGTGAATAATTGCCAGCGGAGTCATATACAGGGTAAGTAGGATTAAACCGTATGGCATCTTTCAATATATTTCCTCCTTCGCCGCTCTGATCGCTCGATATCGGTGCATTGTCTTCTTCCACCTGGGCTCCGCTAAGATTCATTTCTATTAGAAGCTTATCATTGATTGCCCTGTGGTTAACATTGATTCTTCCGGTAAAATTTTTTATTCCGGACGAAATGATAATACCCTCTTGAGAAGTATAGCCTACTGATCCGCGGTAGGTAGTATTTTCAGAACCTCCGCTTATTGACAAATTATGATTATGTGAGAAAGCCGTTCTGAAAATTTCATCCTGCCAATTAGTACTAGTCCCCTTATCAGTGAAATTGGTAATGTTGTTATCCTTCATAAATTTCCGGTATCCGTCGGCACTCAATACGTCATATTTTTTCGCGACTTTAGAGACACCAAAATATCCATCATACGTTGTAGTGACTCTTCCTTTCTGTCCTCTTTTTGTTGTGATGATGATAACACCATTCGCTCCGCGTGATCCATAGATCGCGGTAGCAGATGCATCTTTTAAAATTTCCATGGAGGCAATATCAGCAGGATTGATGGAGTTGAGCGGGTTCACCCCTTCCTGGTTAAAGATCTGCGTATTTCCGGCAACGGCCCCAATTGTGGTTTGACGGTTATTATTTAAGGACAGAGGAACTCCGTCGACTACATAAAGCGGTTCATTATTAGCACTGATAGAAGTACCACCCCTTATCCTGATAGCGGCTGCACCTCCTGGCCGGCCGCTGTTTGGCGTGACATTGACACCTGCAGCCCTGCCCTGCAAAAGTTGCTGAGGTGTTAGAACAACACCCTTGTTAAAATCGTCAGGTTTTAATGACGTCATGGAACCGGTTACATCCCTTTTCCGCTGTGTGCCGTAACCGACCACTACAACTTCGCCGAGTCTATTCTCAGCATTTACCAGGGAAACAGTTACATCAGTTTGGTTGCCCACTTGCATTTCTTGAGGTGAATAACCTACATAAGTAATTTCTAATACCGATTCGTTCGAAGGAACCACAATAGAAAAAACTCCATCCTTATTCGTCGTTACTGCAGTGGAAGAACCTTTTATC
>DAINQQ010000133.1:8980-15170 GCA_036742645.1 Flavitalea sp. | reverse complement strand
GGATTACCCTGAATGAAATCATGTCAATCCTTCAATCATGTGAATCAAGGTTCAGGATTACCCTGAATGAAATCATGTCAATCCTTCAATCATGTGAATCAAGGTTCAGACAATCAGGTAATGTTCTGAACCATGATTAAAGGATTAAGGGATTACCCTGAATGAAATCATGTCAATCCTTCAATCAGGCGAATCAAGGTTCAGACAATCAGGCAAATCAAGGTTCAGGCAATCATGGATTCATCTCTCCCAACGTCGGTAACTTCTCCCATTCCCAAACTTCATTCTTTAATTTATTGTCCGCTCTCGGGGTTTTGCTCCGAATAGTATATACCGTGTAGTAATCCAGTTCTTCAGATGGGATTGAGAAATCGAGAATTTCTTTATAACGTTCAGCAGTTAGGCCTTCGCTTAACCATTCTTTCGACGTCGCAAACGGTAAGAATAACGGCATTCGGAATTTATTATCGCCACCATTGTGGATCATCTTCATTACTTCATTGGCATCGCGGGTGATGAGAGTGAATGTTGATCGTTTAATCATCTCTCCGGTTTCTACATCAGGCAGCTCTGCTACGGAGTATAATCCCGGAATAAAAAAAATCGGCTGTTGTTTCAACCTGATAAAATAGGGCACTTTCTTTTTCCAGCCTTTAATCTCGCGATGTTCATAAACTCCGCTGACCGGTATCAGACATCTGCGATTTCTTATCTGGTGCCAGTAGCTTTTATCATCCTCCAATATCCTTTCGCTTCTTGCATTCAGCATGGATGCGCGTTGCCTGATAAATGATTTTTCGTCCTTCACATAGTACGGGATGCAGCCCCATTCCATCAACCGGCAATGTGTTTGTAGATGTTCTCTATTGACATATATGATCGGGTGATGACCATAGTCATGGCCGATGATATGAATCGTCGCATCAAAATTCATCTCTATCCGGCTGTCGAAAATTAGTCCAGGGAAATAGTCTGCAAGCTCCTCTATGTTCACCGTAAAGGCAATGTCGTAGCACATCGGCCAAATTTTTTTTGCGCTAATTTAATTCTTAAAGTTTGACAGAATCTTAAACTCACCTTAAAAGAGTATTTGGAAGTAGAAAACCTTCTCCGGCTTCCAAAACCTCAATATTCCGCTGTGTTCCCCTGTGTGTCCCTCTGCCTCCCCTCTGTGGTAAAAAACTTGCACCTGATACGGTCAGATTAACCGCGGAGGAACACAGGGGGTATACATAGAGGGAACACAGAGGTTTTGAGTAGTTCCGTAATCTTTGTCACCCAAAGAAAGGTTTAGAGAATAAGGGCAGCCGGATTTTTTTTGCATAAGCACCCCCACAGCAACGACTAAAATATTAATTCTTGCAAAACGCCTCTGCATAGTTTGCGCTTACCTGACCTGATTGCAATTATTCCCAGGCGATGCTAGGGAAACCTGTATTTATTACTACACAAACATGTTTACCGGGAGAAATCAATTAGGAACAACTTGGGCTATTCTGTAGTTTACCCTTGAAAGCAGTCGCCAGCCTAAACCGAAGGATCTACAGCCAGGAAATTTTCAAAACAAGTCTACTATCCCGGAATCATCGCAGTTTCCCTTTGCATCCTTCCCTCATCACATGCAGTAAAAAAATGAAAGATTCTATTATCAATAACGAAGCGGATTTTATCAGGAACCTCGCGGGTGATTTTCCCCGGCACCCGCGGCAAATCAATCACTTGATGGAGGCCGACGCGGAGATTATCCGGTTAATCGGAACCGAGGATGAATTTCTTGTTCTAAAAACGGACGGCATACACGAAGAGATAAGAGAAGGACTTTATGACGATCCATACCTGGTCGGCTGGATGTGCATTACTGCCCCCATGAGTGATATTGCAGCCGTCGGCGCGCAACCAACCGGCATACTACTTTCGCTGACGTTGCCGCAACATTCTGACGATAAGTGGCTACGACAATTCAAAGCAGGGATTAATGCGGCATGCAGAACTTATAACACATATGTACTCGGAGGAGACACGAATTTTGGCCATGCATTTTCTGTAAGCGCAACGGCTGTTGCAAGTATTAAATCTCATCGCCCACTACTTCGTTCCGGCGCAAGACATGGCGATTATCTCTATGCGACTGCATCGTTGGGATTGGGGAATGCTTATGCGTATTACCGGCTGTTTGATTCTTCAATTGAAATTAAATACCAGCCAATCGCAAGACTGGCTGAAAGCGGGGTGATAGCTAAATATGCCAGTGCCTGCATTGATACAAGTGACGGGTTATTTCCTGCCCTGTCTGTACTGTCAGAGATTAACAAAGTCGGATTTGATCTAACAGTTCCGCTTCAGAACTTGCTGCATCCTTCGATATTGCCGTTAAAGGATCACTCAGGGCTGCCAGCCTGGATGTTTATGGCTGGTCCACACGGCGAGTATGAACTTTTGTTGACCGTTCCCGAAAAAGTAAACGACGAATTCCAGCGCGCATGTGAAGGAAGCATTCTGCAACCTCTATTCCTGGGAAAAATAATAGACAACGAAACAATATTATTTTCTTCAGAGTCACTAAAAGTGCAATGTCATCCTGCGGCTATTGCGAATTTGTTTTCCGAATCCAATGGCAATATCCAATCCTATTTTGAACGGCTACTAAAACAGCATCAACACTGGATCAACACTTAACCGTATATATGCAACCCCAAACCAACCAACTTAAGAGCCTTCAATTACAAGCACGGAATCAGAAATTGGCAGACCGGCTGATCGCATTTAAAGCGATGATGTCGGGAGATACGTTTACCTACAAACGAACCGTACTATCTGCCGCGGATCGGGAAGTAACGGTTAAAGACCCATTCACGGGAGTAAATCGCAATATGCTCATGTTTGCCTCGAACAATTATCTTGGCCTCGCTACCCATCCGCATGTTTTGCGGAGAGTCAGAAAAGCAATTGACCAATATGGTTGTGGAATTGGAGGCCCGCCTCTTCTTAACGGATACATACGGTTGATCGAAGAACTGGAGGAACGACTTGCTGATTTTAAATCCCGGGAACAAGCGATGGTATTTTCGTCGGGCTTTATGGTGAATTTTGGAATAATCAGTGCCCTGGCCGAAGCGAACGACGTCATCATTTACGATGAACTGAGTCATGCTTCATTTTATGATGGCATCAAGCTTACCAAAGCAAAATCCGTTCCGTTTGCACACAACGATATCAAACAGCTGGAAAGGTTGGTGCAAGAATATTCTGCAAGCTCGAAAGGAACCATATTTATTTGTACGGAAGGCGTTTACTCCATGGATGGTGATCTTGCTCCGTTAGATAGAATCTGCGAAATAGCAAAAGCATCTGATGCGATACTCATTGTTGACGATGCCCATGGCACAGGTGTACTGGGAGAAAGCGGTAGTGGCACAGCCTCGCACCTGCAGTGTGACAAGGATATCGATATCACCATGGGAACGTTCAGTAAAACATTTGCCAGCTGCGGTGGATTTGTTACTGCTTCTGCCGACGTGATAGAATACCTGCGCTATCATGCGGGATCATATATTTTTTCGGCCTCGATTCCGCCGGTGGTAGCTGCAACTGTACTTGGAGGACTGGAAGTTTTAGAGAATGAACCCTGGCTTCAGCATAAATTACTGGATAATGTACAATATGCTATCAGGAAATTAAACACGTTTGGATTTTTTGCAAAACCAGGGGCGGCCATCATCACGTTAAAATTGCCAGAGGAGATGGATATACGAAATGCTGCCTACCTGTTTCATCAGAAAAACATTTTTGTGAACCCCGTGGAATACCCTGCAATTCCCGCTGGCAAGGAGCGGTTCAGAATAAGCCTAATGGCCACGCATACAAAAGAAGATATAGACCAATTGGCAACCGCCACAGAGGAAGTATGGAATGATCCTTACGCTTACGCTATCTAACATGATCTACTATTCGCATGTAAACGAAGATAACCGGGTTGAAAGGCAACTGTTGCAGGAATCCATGTGCGATACCGTGGTCGGAGTTGCGGGAAGCGGCGAAAGAATCCTCGCTCTGATGGATAATATCCAGAGTACCGAATTTCACGTGGTCGATGTAAATGAGGAAGCATTATTTCTTGTAGAACTCAAGTTGACCGCTCTGCGGTATTTAAGCGTAGAAGAATATTGGACATTCTGTGGTCATCATCCGGCAACAAAACAACAGCGCAAGGAATTGTTTCACCTTGTGAAAGGTCAATTAAGCACTTCATGTAAAATGTACTGGGAACAAAATATAACACTGATTGAAAAAGGAATAGTCGACGCAGGTCATTTCGAAAGGTTCCTGAAAAGGGTGCGTCCCATTGTGAACCTCATGCTTGGAAAAAACTTTCTGGCAGTGTTGTCAGGAGCTTCGGCGAATTCAAAAGAATTTCCAAACAGAAGATGGAAATTAACACGAGAGATGTTTTCGCAGCGATGGATCTATAAAGCCTGGGGTAACAGGGATATCGCTTTCGTCGGAAAGCAGGCTTATATACGGCATATACCTGAAGCGCTGAGTTCAATTATCTATAAGGGCGAGGCGCCGTCCTCTTTTATTGCTCACCTTATTTTTAAAGGTCATTTGCGTGATATGAAAGAGGCGGACATGCCCCCATCATTACAAAAAGACGTATTGTCGGCAATCAGGCGAAGACTTATTTCTGACACGATCGACATATACTATCATCATACAGACGTATTAACCTTTGCCAGGAATGCACAACAATCGCTACCAGGGCCTGCCTTCTATTCGCTATCTGATATATTAAGTTTTGAAAGCGTCGGTTATCTCGAAAAACTGGTAGCGGAAGCAAGTCTTCCGGGAAACAGGATCGTGTGGAGAACGTTTCTTACGAACCGTTTCGAAGCTGGCGGTGAAATACCGATGAACAAAAACCATAAAGAACTGCAGGATCATACCGCTGGAGAATCCACGCGGATGTACCAGGTCTTTGCCATGGAGAAAAAATCAATAAGTTGAATTTGCAGGATTATCATATTATCCCTTATAGTGAACCATATCACGATAAAGTTTGTGCATTAGAGCAAGGAATTGTCCAGGGAAAGAAAATACAACTTGAGATCATAAAAGCGAATTTTCTCGATAGGGCTAAGATCTTTAAGAACCATTATTCGTGTATTGCGGTTACAAAAGAAAATCAAGTGGTCGGCTCAGCCATCGGTGCGCAGACAACAGTGATGATCAATCAACAACAATCAACCGCAGGAATTGCATTCGATACGAAAGTAGATCCGTCCTCACGAGGCAAGGGAATCGGTAAGGCAATGGTACAGGATATCTACAAAAAGTTTTATAGCCCTATGGGCTTCTTGAAAAATTTCATGGTTGCGAAGCGATCAAATTCGGCCGTCGTGAAACTGGCATCGAGGGCTGTGCCTAACATATGGTTTTATGATTTCGTTTACCTCACCATCCCGACATCGAATCGTGTAGAGATCCCAGCCCATGTGTCCAGGGCTCCTCAGCTGCTTAGCATCAAGCTCTTCGACAAGCAATCCCTCCCTTGCGAGCTCTATTCGACGTTACAAAATGGACTTTCCTATTTTGAAACGCATAAATTATACAGGCTAAAAATCAAAAATATCAATTGGTTTTATAAACAGGGCATCTCTTTTTTAAAACTGGTTGATGAAAGGTATCGCAGCCTTCCCGGTGAAAATGAAACGCTCTCTCTCGCAACCTTATTTAATCACACCCCGGAAAATATTCATGAGATTAACCAGGTATTGCAAGAGCTGCAATCGAAAGACATTAAACAACTGCTGGTGTGTTGCCGCAGACATGATTATATCTATCGTGTTTTAAAAAAGGCATCTATTAACCGGTACCAATATAATCTCGTAAGCGATTTTCATATCGACAGAAGTGATCAAATAGCGATTGATGTAAGGTGTCTATAAAAAATCTTATCACAAATCTGTTATAATAAATAGGACATGACAGCTATCGGCAAAATTCAAAAAGCGAAGGGGTATCCATTGATTGGAAATACGCTGTCTGCCATAAAAGATCCTCTTGGATTCATGGTATCATTGAGGAGAAATTATGATGACGTCGTCCGCATACAGATTGGCGGTAAGAATTATATCGTCATTCAAAGTCCTGAGACCTGTGTTCCGCGAACGCGGGGAGATAACAGCACAAG
>DAINQQ010000133.1:0-8970 GCA_036742645.1 Flavitalea sp. | reverse complement strand
AAAGTCCTGAGACCTGCCGACATGTATTGCAGGAAAATGCAAAGAACTACTATAAGCCAGGAGCCGCCCGGATGATGAAAAAAGTCATGGGCAACGGTCTCGCGACCAGCAACGGCGATCTCTGGCTAAAGCAAAGGCGGTTGATGCAACCTGCCTTTCATCGTAAAAAGATTGAAGGACTTTACCGGACAATCCAGGAAGAAACAGCAGACCTTATTCAGTCATGGAAGGAAGTACCCCTGACCAAGCGTATCAATGTTAGCGAGGCGTTTCAACATCTAACGCTGATCAATATCACTAAAACAATGTTTGGGAGTGATCTAAAGCATGATGTGAACGCCATAGCAGGTGTTATCAATGAAATGATCGATTCTGCATCATCAATTATTACTTCATTGATCAAGGTGCCGTTGTCGATTCCGACTCCATCAAACCTCCGGTTTGCCCGGGCCAACAGGAAGTTTGAAAAAATTATCTACGGCATTATCCAGGAGAGAAAGATCGCCAAAAAAGAGAATTCCCAGGATCTGCTTGACCTGCTGTTACATGCTTACGATGATGAATCGAAGTCATACATGACAGACCAACAATTGCGAGATGAAATAACCACAGTATTCATGGCCGGGCACGAAACAACGGCTCAAACATTAAGTTGGGTGTTTTACCACCTGGCGTTGAATCCATCGATATATCAGAAATTGAGAGAAGAATCAAACAGATACTTCGAAAACGAAGTCGGTTTGAGTGCATTGCAAGAATTGACTGCAACTAAATGCGTGATTGAGGAAACGATGCGGCTGTATCCACCCGTATGGGTGATTGCACGAAAGTCTATCGCAGACGATGTGATCAATGGATTCCTTGTGCCGTCAAACTCCACTGTGTTGATCAATGTATATGGGATGAATCATTCTCCGCGCTACTGGACCTCTCCCGAATTATTTAACCCGGCACGTTTTCAGAATGGTAGTGAACAAGTACCGTTTACATATATCCCGTTTGGTGGCGGGCAACGGCAATGTATCGGAAAGTTATTTGCGATGATGGTGATGCAAACTGTCGTTTGCGGGCTCGTGCATGAATTTGAATTCAATATCCCTGCTGGTTTTAAGCCGATAACTGAACCTGGCACTACGCTTCGTGCTAAAGGTGGTATCCAATTGCTATTAACCCAACATTCAAACGCTGAAAAGAATTGTTATGCAAACTCAGGCACATACTAGAAACTCATTTGCCGAAGACTTATATATGAAGGCGAATATGTATTTCGATGGGCAGCCATCCGGAAGTTATGCCAATATTGTTTTCTATGCTAAGGCGATATTGTTGTTTTTAACATATATCGCTACATATCTGTATTTCATTTTAGGAACCGGCAGTTTTGCAGAAATGCTATTGGCTTGCTTCATCATGGGTATATGTCATGTTTTCATTCCAGTTAACATGTCGCATGATGCGATTCACCAATCGATATCTTGCAAAAGTTGGATCAACACCATCTTTCTCTACGGGTTTGAAATAACCGGCACTAACTCCTATATGTATGGCAAGAAGCACCTGGAAGCGCATTTGAATAAAGAAAACGGGAGTAAGAAAGTCGCTATCGAGTCGCAGGGGCTTTTATTACAAAGGCAAAACGCAGAGCGTGCAGTGAATCTCCCAGTCATTTTTTATTTGTTGTATTCGCAGTACCTCATTTTCATCAGGGACTTCATCCTGTTTTTCCAATCAACTGAAAAAATCCCACAGAAAGAATTGCTTAAACTTTTTTTCTGTAAAGTCGCATACTGCATCGCATTCATAATTGTTCCGCTTTCCTACATAAAGGCACCTATATGGCAAATTGTGGTATGCATGTTATTCATGTATATCGTCATTACGCTGGTGGCGGTGATTATCCTGCTCATGCCAACAGAGAAAATGGAAAGTACACGGATCAATGACGACCACACAGTGAACGACAGATGGCTGATAGAGGTATTAGAGCATAATGTTGACTTTTCACCAGGGAGTACTTTCTTGAACCTGGTTGCAGGAGGTGCAAACCTCAACGTGGTGCATTATTTATTTCCGTCAGTCAATCACGTGCGCTACAACAAGCTGGCGGCCCTCATTGAAGAAACGGCCACGGAATACGGACAACAATACCGTAAGCAGGTATTGCGGGATGTATTTGGAATCCACTTCAATTACCTGAAAAATATTCAAAGCGATATTTAAATCAAGATGGACAACCCTGTATATATCATTATCAACCCCTATTGCCGCCAGGGACGTGGATGGAAAAGATGGCTTTCAATTAAAGCGGATGTGTTGCAAGAAATTCCGGGAGCAAAGGAAATGGTCAGTGAGAAGGGAATGGATCTGGATGTTGAGATCAATCGTGTTTTGCAATCAAACGAGGGTGCCTGTCTTATTTCAGCAGGTGGTGATGGCAGTATTCATGCGCTGGTGAATATTTTATTGAATACAGCTCGCGGGAAAGGTAAGTGTACTCCCCTCGGCGCCATCGGGTTGGGATCAAGCAATGATTTCTTAAAGCCATTTCACCGGGTTATTAAAAACGTTCCGGTTCGGATCAACATGACCAGGCCTTACCTGTTCCAGGATGTAGGAAAAGTAGAATATGTCGACTGCAATAATAACCCGAAGCAGAAATTTTTTGTCGTGAATGCGAGTTTTGGCGCTACGGCAGAGGGAAACTGGAATTTTAATAACCCTGGGCCTTTACTACAATGGTTGAAAAAAAATACAACTGGAATCGCGATTACGTACACTGCCATAACAACCATCCTTTCTTATAAAAATAAGTCTGCAACTATTCGATTCAATGGTGAACAGAAGCAATTACAGGTATCAAATATCAACATACTGAAGATTCCGTATGTGTCTGGCACGTTGCATTATAAACAAAACGTACTGCCCGATGACGGCCGGTTGGGATTGAATATTTGTTGCGGCATGACAAAGCGCGAACTGTTAAAAACATTATTCAATCTTGAAAAAGGAAGATTTTCAGAAAACCATAAACGCATTTCAACATTTGTCGATCATTTTCAACTGCAATCGGATTCTCCGGTTGTTTTTGAATGTGATGGCGAAACAGAAAAATCAACTTATGTGGACATATCGCTTCTCCCCCGGGCCGTTCAATTACTTGGAAATTGATTCCATGGAAGTTGAACACGAAAGCGGCCAATACCCGGTGTACTCATGGCAATTCTGGCGAGCATATTTTGTCCAGATGCGTCCTTACCTGTTATTCATATCAGGCATTGCCGGCGCTGCGGGCATTGCGATGAGCAAAGACGCTGGTGAGTCGGCCTGGAAATCATATGTTGCGTTGATTCCTTTTTTCTTTGGTTATGGTTTCGGGCAGGCGCTGACGGATTGCTTTCAGACTGACACGGATAAGTTATCAGCGCCTTACCGGCCTCTATCAAAAGGGATCGTGTCGATCAGGGCTGTGCTGATAGTTAGTACCATTGGCCTATTGGCGTCGGGATTTTTATTTTATTCGTTTCACCCGGTTTGTTTTTGGCTAACTCTGTTGGCCGTGTTTGGATTGGCAACATACTCCTATGTAAAAAAACATTTTGGGATTGCAGGTCCATTCTACAACGGTTGGATCGTGGCGTTGTTGCCATTGATTGGATACTTCGTCAATCTTCCTGCCGCTCTGAAAGCTTTTCCATGGGAACTCTTTCCATATGTCCTGATCACCCTTTTCTCTTACGCCAATTTTGTATTGATCGGTTACTTAAAAGACATCGAAGCAGATAAAGCCACCAATTACAAAACGTTTCCGGTTGTATTTGGATGGAAGAAAACAATCATTGCAGGAGATGTACTTGCAATGATCGCCATCCTGATATACTCGTATCAACCTGGAAAGAATGGATGGGAACTTGTATTCGCTATTTCAGCAACCATCATTATTATTTTAGGACAGGTGATGGGACATACAACCAAAATAAAAAACGAGAAAGGAGCGCTGATGCCGATATTATCTACCGTCAGGGGATTTATACTTCTACACATGGCTATCGTAGTACATTTTCAACCGCAGTGGTGGATTGCTGCTTTGATATATTATGGTGTGTTTGAATTGGTTTTAAAAAAGCGGCCGTCGAAGTACCAGGTGTAGCAGGTAATGTCTGAACCATGATTAAAGGATTAAGGGATTACCTTGATGAATCATGTTAATCCTTCAATCAAGTAGATTAAAGGTAAAACGAGCATCTACCAGGCGGCCCCGTAAAACTTCGCCATTGGAGAATCTTTTCGAATCCCGTTATGCCATCACAGAACGGCTATTTGAAACCTATAAATATCTTATTTCCGTAATTTCTTAAACTATATGAAATGATTAAACTTAACAATTACAAACCAACCTTCACCTTGACTGTTATATTTAGCATCATTTCCCTGACTTCTATTGGCCAAAATGAAAAAATCACGAGATATTTTGATTCAGATTGGAAAAAAACTTCCAGGGATTCTGCAGTCTATTTCACCGAAATCATAAAGGAAAATGACTTTTACAGTTATACTTCATATTGGGTGGAATCTAAAAGGCTGAATTGCAAATCTGCGTATTTGGACACATTGTCCAGGAAACCCGTTGGCCAGTTAATAAGATACTATGAAAATGGGCAAACGGAAGACTCGACCATTTTTTATGAAAATGGAATTTTAAAGGAAACATACCATTATCATCAAAACGGAAAACTGGCAGTTGATTATACATACAACTTAAAAACTAAAAAAGACATCACAAAAGCTTACGATGAGGACGGAAATCCAATAAAGAACTTTATATATATGCAAGAATCCAAATTTCAAAACGATGTCTCTGACTGGCAAAATTATTTATTACGGAACCTCAATGAAAAAGTTGCTGAAAGAAACGGTGCCCCTGCGGGAACATATGAAGTCGTGGTGCAATTTATAATAGGGAAAGATGGATTGGTAAGTGATGTGTTTGCGCTGACAAAACGCGGATACGGAATGGAAGAGGAACTTATCCGCGTGGTTAAAAACTCGCCAAGATGGCATCCGGCTGTTTATATGGCAAAACCAGCCAAATCTTACAAAAAGCAAGCGATAAGAGTTGTTGCAGGAGGTAATTAACCTTACACTTTTTTGATACGGAGATAAAAAGTTGTCTGAACCATGATTAAAGGATTAAAGGATTTACATGAATGTTTGAACCATGATTAAAGGATTAAAGGATTTACATGAATGTCTGAACCATGATTAAAGGATTAAAGGATTTACATGATTGTCTGAACCATGATTAAAGGATTAAAGGGTTGCTTGAACAATCATGTCAATCCTTTAATCATGCAAATCAAGGTTCAGACAATCACAATCAAGTGAATCAAGGTTCAGACAGTTCTGTCAATCCTTCAATCACGCAAATGAAGCTTAAGACATAAGCAAGCTGCATGAAACTATCACTCACATACTCATCATTCATTCTCGCGATAATAGTGGTCAGCTTCGTCTACTGTGGTAAAGAATATTCCTGCGAGCAATGCGGAGGCGATCAGTCTCCGATTTCCATCAGGATCACTAGCTAATCCTACTTGTCATTTTGAACGGAGCGCTTCGAGTGACATCTTAGGTGGTGCCGCATAGTGAGAAATCCGCAACCCAGCATGGGTGACCGAATCACCGGGTGTTGATGCAGAAAGCCTCTCTGTAAATTTCTTACTAATAGCAAACACAGTCCCCAGTAAGACCTATAATGCGTTGCGGATTTCTCACTACGCCGCCACCTGCTAATGAAGCAACACCAAAATGGCTCCATTCGAAATGACAGGGGGAATAGAGCATTCCGGATTTCTTACGCTTGGTATAAGGCAATTCCAAAATAGCTCCGCTTGTCCTGCCAGGTTGTGAGTAATTGCAACGTACCCGTCCTACTTGTCATTTCGAACGGAGCGCTTCGAGTGTCACCTTACGTGCGCCTGCCGCGTAGTGAGAAATCCGCAACGCACCATGGTGATCGAATCACCGGGTGTTGATGCAGAAAGCCTCTCTGTAAATTTCTGACTAATAGCAAACACACTCCCCCGTAAGACCCATAGTGCGTTGCGGATTTCTCACTACGCCGCCACCTGCTAATGAAGCAACACCAAAATGGCTCCATTCGAAATGACAGGGGGTGGAATAGAGCATTATGGATTTCTCACTACATCGGGAGCTTGCTAATGAAGCAACACCAAAATGGCTCCGTTCGAAATGACAGGGTGCGTTAATCCGTTGGATTTCCCAATAGGCCGCGAGCTTGCTAATGAAGCAAGAGCAAAACGGCTGCATTCGAAATGACAGGGGTCGGCTAACGCGTTGGATTTCCGACTACACCGAGGGCTTGCTCGTAGTCAACACGAAAAATGGCTTCGAAAGGACAAAGTAGGACCGAGAGAATGAAGGCCTATAGGGCGCTCGAGACCTCATTGGGTCTGCGGCCAACCCAAAAACAATTCGTGTCAAATTCGTATAATTCGTGGCAAAAAAAATCCATTTGGAGAAAATCGCCGGCGACTGGGCTGACTACAAAAATTCGTTAACTTATGCCCAACAGAAAGACATCCTTCACAGGTTGTCATCTGCCTCTGTAATCACAAAAACAATTAATGAAAATATTTTTCTCAACTCTCTTCGATTCCCCGTCATACCCTACAAACATTTTCATGTCAGACGGCGTTGCCGTTGGTGCTGTTCATCTCGGACCGGCCGGACTATTACATTTCATGGAACTCCATCTCGGCATTGCATCAATGGAAAGCAGCCCAATTCAACGAATTTTTCAATATCGAAGCAAGCTCCAGGAGAATAGACAAAATAGTTTTTATGAAAATTCATTTGAATCGAATCAGCTGGATGTTGCCACGACTCTACTCAAATGGCGGGATGAATTGAGAATCGCCGGATGGGATTTCAAAACGGATGATTCCACTCCGAAGCGCCTTTGCGATCTGGCTCGTGTGGAAGAGCACTCCATTCATCCCGGATTTGCAGATCGGTTTAGAACATTGTTTGGAGTACTGAAAGACCACAAAACCCCTCTGGAAAAGATAATTCTTCACGAGCCGTTTGATTTGCTTCCGTCGTTTTGCCAGCAACTCTTTTTTTTATTAAAACAGTCCGAAGTGGAAGTGGAAGAAAGAAAACCCGAAGTTGTAATCAATAAAAATACAGGCCTGGGGATGTTACAGGATATGGTATTAAACAAACAGCATCCTGGCAAAAAAGATATTCTTCAACAAGATGGTTCGATACAGGTACTCCAATTTGGCGAACTGTTATCTGCTGCAAACGGAGTGGCTGTCTTGCTGGAACAGGACCGCTCATTTAAACCCGTTATCATTAATGAATCTGCCGATACTTCGCTGGCCCTGGCATTACGTGAACGCGGAGTGCCGTACACCGGGCAGGCTTTGCATGCTGTGTCACATCCCGATCTTCAATTGCTCGCAGTAATGCCCGTTTGGTTGTGGAAGCCATACTCGCCACAACAGCTACTTGATTTCTTACTCTGTCCATTTAACATTTTCCCTGAGCGACTTTGCCTGCAATGGGCAGAGGATTTTTCAAACAGTCCCGGCATTTGTCTTGAAGACTGGTTGAAAAAAATTGAAAAATATGTATCAAACATTGAAGATGAAAAAGCGAAAGCAAGACCAACCGATCGATTGAACTATCTTTTGAACGCAGGTCTTCAACATCAGGAAAGAATTGCAGTTCAAAAGGTGACTGAATACTATCGGTATTTCTACAATATTTTCAACGCGCGCCTTGCAGTTACGGAAGAACAGTCAACCGAAGTTCGATTAATACGTTTATGCGCTGCCTTCAAATCTTTTATTTCAGTCCTTGATGAATACCCGGAAGAAGATATTGATTCGCTCGGCTTACAACAACTGATAAATCTTGTTTTAAAGCCAGTTTCAATTGTTCCATATGAGAAAGAGGCAGGAAGCTTGCACGAGATTACGGCACCCGGGTTATTGACCGGTGATTGCCAGGACGTGTTATGGTTCGGCTTTACAGCATCGCAGAGCACGCATGCAATCTGGAGTCATTGGTCGGGTGAAGAACTGGATTGGCTGGCCAAACGAAATGTCTATTTGGATTCAGGAAAGATCATCGCAAAACGACGATTCTTTTTCCTAACGCAATGGCTGCGTTTCGTAAAAGGACGCGTGATATTTGTAGTCCCTTCGGTCATGAATGGCGAAGCTGCTCAGTCGCATGCATTCCAGCCATTTCTCGACGCATGCTTCGACAAGCTGCATGAAGTCACTATTCATATCGAGCAGCCCGAACATGTACAGCTATTGAAAAAAGAAAAAGTAAAAACGGAACTCTTGCCTTTTTCACCGATTCCAAATTTTCCGTCATACTGGAATTTGAAAAACACACATCTGCTCGGCAGAAGGGAAAAGCCAGAATCATTTAATTCACTTCAAAAGTTGTTGAAGTATCCCTATCAGTGGGTGCTTACATATAGAACAAGATTAGAAAGAGGGAAAACTTTTTGTCTACCGGCACTGCACATGTTTTATGGAAACCTCTCTCATGAAATTTTCCAAAAACTTCTGATGATGATGGACATCCTCTCGCTCAGCAGAGAGGAGATAAAAAGCCGGTACACAAAAATCGTTTTGGATATCATCGAACAAAAAGGTCTGCTGTTGCATACAACTGGCCAGGAAGAGGTATTGAGAGCATTCCGGGAATACCTGTTCGACAAATTTATCGTCCTGGTAAACCATATCAAATCAAACGGTTGGATTGTCGAGGCCTGTGAGATCACCCGGTCGCGGAAGTTTGGTGATGAAGAAATTGAAGGACGTTGCGACCTTCTGTTAACAAGAAAGAAAGGTAAAGAAATACAAAAAGCGATCATAGACCTGAAATACCAGGGCGAACGAAAGTATCGCTTGCTGATGACTGGTA
>DAINQQ010000132.1:0-15206 GCA_036742645.1 Flavitalea sp. | reverse complement strand
GTGCCCAGGACTGGATTCGAACCAGCACATCCTTGCGAACGCTGCGACCTGAACACAGTGCGTCTACCAATTTCGCCACCTGGGCTGAGAGTGTCTGTGGTTTGCCGTTGGTGTTTGTGGTTCATAAACCTTAAACCTCAAACCATAAACGTTCAGGGCTGCAAATATAGAAAAATTATGTTTCGGGAGGTTGACTTTTCCAGCCAATTAATAGAACGCCGGCAATGACAAGGAGAGTTCCAATGATCTGTGCTGCAAATATCTTTTCACCGAGGATGAAGTGCGCCTGTATGATCGTAGATACTGGGCCGATTCCGGAAATGATTGCTACATTGTTTGATCCTATCCGTTTCAGCCCATCGGAGATCATAAATGAAGGGATCACTGTAGCTACGATCGCTAGTAAGATGCCATAGCCCCATAGTCCCGCCCCGGTTTTTAGCGCTTCGTAGCTTCCCTGCACAAAAAAATGAATAAATACTCCAGCTGTAGAGGCCAGCATCGCATATGCTGTAAACTTTGTTCCCCCAACAATAGGAATGATCCGCCCGCTTCCTGAAATATAAATAGCATAAGTAATGGCACACAAAAAAATCAAAAGGCTTCCCCAATAAAAGTTGGGGTTGTGGGTATCAATTTTTATTTCTCCAATGTATGCAATTGCAATCCCGGTATACGTTAACAACAATGCCAGCTTTTGGGTGGACGATATTTTTTGTTTAAAAACTCCCATGTTTATAAACACGACGAAGGTTGGATAAAGAAAAAGTATAAGTCGTTCCAGCCCCGCGGAGATGTATTGAAGTCCAACGAAATCAAAAAGGCTACTGAGATAATAGCCAAACAAACCGAGCAATATGACGGTAACCCATTGTTTAGGGGTAAGTCTTACATTACCTTCTTTGCGGCTGATTACAAATGCTGCGATCAAATAAAATGGAAGGGAAAAAACCATTCTTAACGTAAGGAGCGTCAGTGCATCAATCTCCGTCTTTGCAAAAGCGCTTTTAACGATGATGGCTTTGGTCGAAAACAATACTGCTCCCAAAAATGTAATCACAAATCCGGCTAATGAAATCTTTTTTATGCTTTCTGTTTTGCTCATACCTGGTCGTGAGTTGTGAGTCGTCAACCGTGAATGGTCAGTAGTAAGTAGTGAATGCGGATACGATTAGAAACCTTTAAATCCTTGCAACATTCACAAGTCACCATTCACCATGACCATTCACCAGCCACTGACGACTCACAACTCACGACTTACACCCTCACACTGCTACATTGAAATCTCTCAGCGCATCATTCAGGCTTGTTTTCAGATCGGTGCTGGGTTTTCGCTGGCCTATAATCAGCGCGCAGCTTACATTGTATTCACCGGCTGCAAATTTTTTCTGATAGCTTCCCGGTATTACTACGCTGCGGGCTGGTACACGTCCTTTATATTCTATGGGCTCGCTTCCGCTTACATCAATAATTTTAGTTGATTGAGTCAGTACGACGTTCGCTCCGAGTACCGCTTCTTTTTCAACCATCACACCTTCAACAACAATGCACCGGCTTCCGATGAAGCATCCATCCTCAATAATTACAGGACTTGCCTGTAACGGTTCCAAAACGCCACCAATACCAACTCCGCCGCTCAGGTGGACACCTTTTCCTATCTGCGCGCAGCTTCCAACCGTCGCCCAGGTATCTACCATTGTTCCTTCGTCAACGTAGGCACCAATATTTACATACGATGGCATCAATACCACATTCTTCGCAACATAAGCTCCATAACGTGCTACTGCATGCGGCACTGCCCGAACGCCGAGCTCTTTGTAATTTTTCTTCAGTAACATCTTGTCGTAAAACTCAAACGGCTCGACGTTCCATGTTTGCATGGGCTGAATACCGAAATACATCAGGATAGCCTGCTTCACCCATTCATTCACTTTCCAACCCGTGTCGGAAGGCGAAGCGGTTCTCAACCTCCCTTTATCTACTTCCTCAATGGTTTTTTTTACTGCATCAGCGTATTTGTTGTCCTTTAGTAACTCCCGGTTACCCCACGCTTCCGCGATGAGTTGTTGCAATTCCATCAGTGAATTTTTTGCAAACATAGGCGATTGGGATTTGAAAATTTGAAAATTTGAAAATAATGAGCTGATGTGATGATTAGCCAATTAGCCAATGGGAACATCGTGCAAATTCGCACCGACTCGTTGGATATTTCCGTCGGCTCATTGCATTCTTATTGGCTCATCGGATAATCATCACACCGGCTCATTGCATTCCGATTTTCAAATTTTCAAATCTTCAAATTTTAAAATTGACTTCCTATCTTCGCGCATGGATTTTACAAATGACATTGAACATTGTTTAGCAGTATTGGAAGAGGGAGGATTGATTTTGTATCCAACTGATACGGTCTGGGGTATAGGTTGTGATGCCACAAATGCTGCAGCAGTAAGGAAAATTCACGAGGTCAAGAATCGGCCGGGCACAAAAACAATGATCGTACTTGTTGCCGAAGAGAAAGATATACTGCAATACGTACCAAATCCGGACATTACAGTCTTTGATTATTTGCAGCAGGCCGAGAAGCCAACAACAGTTATTTATCCAGCCGCTGTTGGTCTTGCGGATAATCTTATTGCAGCCGACGGCTCTATTGCAATCAGAATTGTTCAGGATAGTTTTTGTGGTCACCTGATTAAGCGATTTAGAAAACCGATCGTATCCACTTCAGCAAATATTTTTGAACATGCGGCGCCTGCATCCTTTAAAGATATCGTGCACTATATTAAGCAGGCTGTCGACTATATCGTTCAATACAGGCAGGACGATGATGCTCCGCAAACCGCATCATCTATTATCCGCTGGCAGCAGAATTCACCGGTTGTTATCAGGCCTTAGCGATTTTGTTTATAGATTTATATCCTGATGGAACAACAATTCCTGATCATACAAACCGCATTTATAGGAGATGTCGTGTTGGCAACAGGTATTATAGAAAAATTATCTACGCATTATCCCGAAGCGAAGATTGATTTTATTCTCAGGAAGGGGAATGAAGGATTATTGGTCAATCATCCAAAAATCCGGCAATTGATTATATGGGATAAGACAAAGAATAAGTTTGGCAACTTATTGAAGATTTTGAGCCAGGTCCGTAGAACGCGATATGATAAAGTAATAAATGTTCAACGCTTTGCAGCAACTGGTCTACTCACAGGTTTTTCCGGCGCAAAGCAAACGATTGGCTTTGATAAAAATCCGATTAGTTTTATGTTTGGAAGGAAGGTAAAACACATCGTTAGCGCTGGTGGTACCGTAAGGCATGAAATTGAAAGAAACAATGATCTTGTAGCGGATTTTACCGACCGGGTTGCGTTTCGCCCCAGGCTTTACCCGGCACAGGCAGATTTCGATCTTGTTCTGAAATACAAAACCCGCCCTTACATCACTATCTCTCCTGCGTCCGTCTGGTTCACTAAACAATATCCCAAAGAAAAATGGATTTCTTTTCTGAAGAAAGTTCCCGGCGACCTGGGAATATATTTCCTCGGAGGGCCTGGTGATAAATCATTAGCCGAAGAAATTAAAGTAGCAATCGCAAAGTCCCTGGTCGAAAACCTTTGCGGTAACCTAACTTTTTTACAATCGGCAGCATTGATGAACGACGCTACGATGAATTACGTGAACGACTCAGCGCCTATGCATTTCGCTTCCGCGATGAATGCTCCTGTTACAGCCGTCTACTGCTCAACCTTGCCGTTATTTGGATTCGGGCCTTTGTCAGATCAAAGTCAAATAGTAGAGATCCCAGAACCGCTATATTGCCGACCTTGCGGTCTTCATGGCCGCAGTGCTTGCCCTGAGGGTCATTTTTTCTGCGCATACAAGATTAGGGATGAACAGCTTTTGGACACAATTCCCGGAATTTAATAATCTAGTTGAAAGAAATATTTTGCGACCAATTACACGAATTACCACTAATAAGTTTCGTGTAAATTCGTGGAATTCGTGCCAACGCACTTATATTTTAACATGCAAATTGATTGTACAGAAAAGGAATTATCCATATTTAAGAAAATTGCAGATGCTGCGATAGAACTCGGTGTGCCCTGTTATATTGTTGGTGGATTCGTCCGCGATAAATTGTTGGGCAGGAAAACGAAAGATGTTGATATTGTTTGTTTGGGCGATGGAATTCGACTTGCTCATGCTGTGGCCGCTATATTCCGACCACGGCCAGTTGTTTCTTTTTTCAAAACGTTCGGTACTGCACAGATCAAACTTAATGACTTTGAAATTGAGTTTGTAGGTGCACGGAAAGAAAGTTATCAATCACATACAAGAAATCCCGACGTAGAACCAGGGGACCTCGCCGATGATCAGAAGCGGCGTGACTTTACGATTAATGCGCTGGCGATAAGCTTAAACGATGAGGACTACGGAAAATTAATAGATCCATTTGATGGTGTTGCTGACCTGGAAAAAAAAATCATTCAGACTCCATTGAATCCATTGCAAACTTTCAGTGACGATCCGCTTCGAATGTTAAGAGCTATACGTTTTGCAACTCAACTGAGTTTCCACATCGCACCTGAAACCCTCCAGGCGATTATTGATAATGCTGAGCGAATAAAAATAATTAGCCAGGAAAGGATCACGGAAGAATTAAACAAAGTATTGCTAAGTAAAAAGCCCTCCATTGGATTTGATCTTCTTTATCAAACAGGGCTGCTCGAAATTATCTTCCCTCAAATGGTTGATCTCGCTGGTGCCGAGTATGTGGATGGACATGGGCACAAGGATAATTTTTATCACACTCTGCAAGTAGTCGATAACGTTAGTAAGCAAACAAATGATCTGTGGTTACGTTGGGCGGCTGTATTGCATGATATCGCCAAGCCAGCCACGAAAAAGTTTGAAGCAGGTCATGGCTGGACATTTCATGGACATGAAGTAGTAGGTGGGAGAATGGTTCCTAAGATCTTCGCACGTTTAAAATTACCACAGAACGAGAAGCTGAGGTTTGTGAAGAAGATGGTTGAGATGCATTTACGTCCTATCGGATTAACGAAAGAAAACATTACAGATTCAGCGATACGTCGCTTGTTATTTGATGCGGGAGATGATATTGACTCACTTATGACCTTATGCGAAGCCGATATAACCTCAAAGAATAAACAAAAAGTAAAGCGGTATCTCGAAAACTTTGAATTGGTGAGAAAAAGATTGCTCGAGGTAGAAGAAAAAGATCGGATAAGAAACTGGCAACCTCCGATAACAGGGGAATTGATTATGGAAGTATTCGGCTTACAACCATGTCGCGAAGTCGGAGAAATTAAAAACGCTATCCGCGAAGCTATCCTGGATGGTGAAATCGAAAATAACTACGACGCGGCCTATTCATTGATGTTAAAAAAAGCAGCGGAGTTGGAGCTGAAGCCAGTCGGGAGTCGGAAGTAGGGAGTCAGGATACTTGACATTGGATACTTGAGTTTCGTGAACGTTAGATATTAAAAGTAGAATGCTAAACGGAAAATTATTTTATAATTTTCATCAACTTCTTAAGCCATTGGCGTTTCAAATTCCCCACTCCTGACCGCGACTGCTGACTCTTCCGCGTGGTCTGATTCTTGTGACAGAAATATATTACATTTGGAAATTAACCTTAAGTTGAAAGTATGGCCATATTAAGATTTAGAATATACCTTGAGGAAGACGACAGTGTGTATAGAGATATTGCAATTCGGCATACTCAAAACTTTTTGCAGCTTCATCACACGATATTAAAAGCATATGAGTTCGATAATAAGCACCAGGCCACTTTTTATCGTAGCAATGATCATTGGGAGCGTGGAAGGGAGATATCTTTTGAGAAGTACGATAAGCAATACAAAGTAGCTCCGTTGATCATGGCTGAAACTGCCATAGGTTCTGAGATCAAAAACCCAAATCAGAAGTTTATTTATGTGTATGATTTCGCTAAGAATTGGACTTTCCTGGTTGAATTAATAAATGTTTCCAAGGAAGAAAACTCGAAATATGACTATCCTGTCGTCGTTAAGACCGAGGGGATAGGTCCATCACAATACGGTACTAAAGGTTTGGTGGGAGATAAGCTGGCAGAAGTGGAAGAGAAGTACGACCTCACGAAAGGAGCTGAGGGCTTTGGAACAGAGGGCGGTGAGGATCTCGATGATGAGGATGCACTCGGTCTTGGTGACGACGCCGGTGCTGACGGCGCGTCAGAAGAAGTTTAACGTCACAATAATAATCTTCATTCCTGTAGCTACTGCACATTCCCATGCGAATTGAAATTAAAGACGATCATAATAATTGCCGGACCCACGGCAGTAGGTAAAACATCGCTGGCTATTGCGCTGGCTAAACATTTTGACACCGCTATCATTTCGGCAGATTCCAGGCAATGTTTTAGAGAACTTAATATCGGGGTAGCGAAGCCAACTACGGAACAACTTGATGAAGTCAGGCACTATTTCATCAACTCACATTCTATTCATGAAGATGTAAACGCGGCAATATTTGAACAGTACGCGCTGCGGTCTGCGGAAGAAATTTTCCTGCATCGTGATACGGCAGTAATGGTTGGTGGAACGGGACTCTATATCAAAGCATTTTGTGAAGGACTTGATGAAATACCGACAATCTCAAGCGGGGTCAGAGAAAAAATAGTATCAAATTATAACCTGTCGGGTTTAAGATGGTTGCAAGAACAGGTGCGTGTAAATGATCCTGAATATTTTGCAAAGGGTGAAATAACAAACCCCCAACGTTTAATGAGAGCTCTGGAAGTAAAATTGGGGACCGGGAAATCTATCAGGCAATTTCAGCAAAGCCGAAAGGTGATCCGTCATTTCTCGATCATTAAGATCGGCCTTCATTTACCCAAAGATCTACTTCACGCAAATATAGATCACCGGGTCGATGAGATGATGAAACAAGGATTACTTAACGAAGTTCAGACTTTGCTTCCATTCCGTTTACTTCCCGCTCTACGCACTGTGGGCTATACCGAATTGTTCAATTACTTAGATAGAGAAATATCACTCACCGAAGCGGTAAATGCAATAAAGAAAAATACGCGTCAGTATGCTAAGCGCCAGATGACCTGGTTTAGAAGGGATGCAACCATCAGATGGTATTTGCCACAGGAGACACAAGAAATAATTGACCTGTATCAACCCTGATTACTTTTTCCGCGGTATTTTCACTATTCGGAGATCTACGATTGATAAGGCTTTGTACCTAAACGCATATAAATATTACGGATAGCCGGAGATTTTAGCTTTTAAAAAGTAAAATAGAATCGCTTATTCAAGCGATTTTGGTATAGCAACTCCAATATGTCTGAAATCCTAAAGTCCAACGTCCAAAGTCATTAGGTCAAACGAATTCCTCCCTATGAAAAACCGAATACTTGGTAAAGTACCTCGGAAAACAAAAGCCCCGTCTTTTTAGATGGGGCTTTTTAATAGATCTGATGGGCGGATGATCAGGTTGTATTAAAATTTAAATCCGACGGTCAACAGAATATTTCCATTGCTGTCGTTTATTTCTGCAAATGTGTTTGGTTTATCGGATAACCGGTAGGGAAGATTTGCATCCTTATTTAAGCTATGCACGTAGGTTAGATCAACAAAAATCCCTTTGTTGCGATAACCGAGGCCACCGCTAAGATTCATTTTTCTTCCTTCAAGTGCAGATTCTTTATACGGATTACTGTATAGTGAAAATCCCAGACGGGTCATAATGGTTTTAAATTTCAACTCCCCGCCTACCCTGAAGTTAAATGCATTTTTGTATACCTCCTTTATCGCAGCGTTTACGCCCTTGTAATAACTGTCATCACCGTTTTCTTCAGCCGAACTGAATTTGGACCCCTTATGAGTTACATACTCAACATCCGCTGTAATAAATCCTTTTTGCCTGGTAACATCTTCTGTTTCATGTAGCACGTAGGAGGCACTGATAAGAAATTTCCAGGGTGAAACAAGATCGTATTTAAAAGACTCAGTCGGATTTCCAAAATAATAATCAGACGTAATGCTATCAACACCTTTATCATTCGGTCCAAATAATCTCTCAACATCTGTAACCATTTTACCGCCATATTTATCTTTCAGGCCATAGAGTGTTGGAGTATGTACTGCGAAACCGACCCGCACATAATCTGCAGGTTTGAAAATCACACCCAGTTTTGCATTAAGACCCAGCCCTGTTACAGAATAGTTCTCTTCAAATCTTGAAAAGCCGAATTCATTGGTCGTGTCGTTAGCGGGATCCGATTCGACAAAGCGGCGTTCCCGTGAATAATTGAGAATCGGCACGCCCAAACTGGCTCCGATATAGAGCTTATCTTCCATATTGGCCGCCCCTCCAAATGTAAGCTCCGTAACGCCCCCTTTTGAGTTTGTAAATTGTTCCTGCTTACGATTGGCCAAATACTCGGGACGACCCACTACCTGCAATTGGCCATTTAATGTTGCCGTGTCGATCAGGTATGTATAAACTGCCATCTTGGTACCCAGTGAAAGATTGCTATTTCTAACGTCATCAATGCTTAAACCGGAGTTTGAAAATTCCGTTGCAAATTCTTCTGAAAATGAGCTGGCGTCATTTTCGCCATTGTAAAAATTTGTGTTATTGAAATTGGCCGTGCGATTGACTGCAAAGCTGAAAGCATTGCTTGTCCATTTACTATACCTGTTTGTGTGCCCCCAAACAACACCTGAAGTTCCGAAGTTAAACCTGGCAGTTAAATCAGTCGACGCGTCTGTCCCCCTGAAATTGCTTTTGCTCTTTAACAGGCTTAACCCGGGCGTAAATACAATTTCACCGGTTTTATAAAAACCAAGGCCAGCGGGATTTATGAAACTGGATGTAATTTCCCCCCCAAGAGAACCCATAGCTCCACCAATTGCCTGGTGCCGCGCCGTACCCGACGGAGTGGTCCAGCTTAGACGGATGGCATCTTCAGGGATCTGGGCAAATATGGTATTCGTAGTAAATAAAAAAAAGACAGCGTAGAAAACTTTTTTCATACCTGGGTTTTTTACAATGGGCATACGATGGAAAGAAAGGAGGAATCAAAATTCAAGACAGCCTTAAATCCTGTTCCTCCCTGGTATAAAATCACTCATTAATAAAACGCTTAGTTACCTCTGGATGGCCTGCTTCCGGAACTGCTTCCGCTGCTGCCGCCCCCACTGCTACTTCCCGAACCGCTGCTTCCACTGCTTCGTGAAGGTGACGACGAACTGGAAGAAGATGACGAAGGTTCGTAGGTCCTTGTTGGCCTGTCAGAAGAGGAAGAGGGGGAGTAATAAGTATCCCTTCCACTATTATTATTGCTATTTGAGAATACTTTCCGAACAGAATTGCCGAGAGTTCTGTTGTTGTTATTATAACCCGAATTTGCACTTCCGGAACTCGTCATCTTTGTCCGGGATGGAGCATAATTGGAGTTATTGTAAGCACTGTTTGAATAACTGCTCAAGTTGAAATTACGCACCCTGTTATAGACAACCGGATTTGTTTTCGGATTTACGACGATAACCCTGGTGCAATAGGGATTGTAATAGCTGTTCCAATAGTAGTAATTGCTCCAGTAACTGTTAAAAGGTGAATAAGTATTGAAAGATGAATAAGTATTGAAAGGTGAATAGCTGTAGTATGAGCCTGTGTTGTAGCTATTATAACGCCAATCGTTCCAGGTATAATCATCGAAAGTTGACCAGCGTGAAGGATTACGAACACGCATTCTCAAATAGCGATCGTCAGGATTCACATACTCATTGCGGTACTGATCTTCTGCACGGTAACGACGATCGTCTTTATCGTCATCCTCAACCTTGGCATAAGCTTCTCTTTCCCGGGCAGGAGAAAAATACACGTCGTCGGGAGTCTGACCAGTTTTATATGCAGTGGAACAACTGCTAAGTGAAGCAACCGCCAGTCCTAAGAGTATAATTCTTGAGTTCATGTATGGTGATTTAATAAGTTTACAGGTGAAGTACTACTTTTGCGTCAATCCGAATTAAAGTTACAATAAAAAGACAGTGACTTCGAATGATTTATTGCAGGACAAGTGTTAATTTTTTTTCAACGTTAAACGATTGGAAATCCGAAGATAAACTTCAGAATCCGGGTTTAGGAAATAGCGTTTACGTGCTGATTTTACATTTGTCGGGTAGCGATATATCGTTGAAGTGTGCGACGCAACGGGCGCTGAGCAGTGAATTGAAAGCCGGGCTACAAATTGAATAAAAGAACCAAGGACCATCACAAAATGAGTAAAGAAATTACGTCGAGGGAACAGGACTATTCACAATGGTATAACGATCTTGTTATTAAGGGCGAACTGGCCGATTATTCTGCCGTTCGCGGTTGTATGGTGATCAAGCCGTATGGTTTTGCGCTATGGGAAAATATGCGAGACCAACTCGACAGAATGTTTAAGGATACCGGTCACATGAATGCTTATTTCCCGCTGTTCATCCCTAAAAGTTTTTTGAGCCGTGAAGCAGCGCATGTGGAAGGCTTCGCAAAAGAGTGCGCAGTGGTAACCCATTACCGTTTGAAGAATGATCCCAACGGTAACGGGATCATTGTTGACCCGGAAGCAAAACTCGAGGAGGAGCTGATTGTCCGGCCGACAAGTGAAACAATTATCTGGAATACATATAAAAGCTGGATCCAGTCTTATCGTGACCTTCCCCTTTTAATCAATCAATGGGCAAATGTGGTTCGATGGGAAATGAGAACCCGGTTATTTCTCCGCACCGCAGAATTCCTATGGCAGGAAGGTCACACGGCACACGCCACCTCGGACGAAGCCGTTGCAGAGACGAAACAAATGCTGGATATATACGCCGAATTTGTGGAGAACTGGATGGCATTGCCGGTGATAAAGGGCGTAAAAACTGAAAGCGAACGTTTTGCGGGTGCCGTGGATACTTATTGCATTGAGGCGCTCATGCAGGATGGCAAAGCTTTACAGGCGGGCACATCGCATTTCCTGGGTCAGAATTTCGCGAAGGCATTTGATGTAACCTTTTCGGATAAGACGAACCAACTTGATTATGTATGGGCCACAAGCTGGGGGGTCAGTACGCGGTTGGTCGGTGCTCTCGTAATGGCACATGGTGATGACGAGGGATTGATTCTTCCGCCTAAAATTGCTCCGCTGCAAGTCGTCATTGTACCTATCTATAAAGGCGACGATCAGAAGTCTAAAATTGATGAGAAGGTAAAATCGCTGGTTCAGGAACTCAAGGCTGCACGTATCAGGGTGAAATATGACAATACGGATAATGCCAGGCCAGGATGGAAATTTGCCGAATATGAAAAAAAGGGTGTCCCAATCCGGTTAGCAATAGGAGCCAGAGACCTGGAAAATAATACCGCCGAAATTTCCCGGCGTGATACGAGAGAAAAAACAAGTGTACCAATAGATGGACTCGCCACGCGCATCGGCGATTTGCTTGTAACAATACAGCAGGAAATGTACAATAAGGCCCTCTCATATCGAAAGGAGCATATCACTAAAGTGGATACCTGGGAAGAGTTTCAAAAGGTCCTGGCCGAAAAAGGAGGATTTGTGCTTGCGCATTGGGATGGAACAGCAGAAACGGAAACGAAAATCAAAGAACTCACAAAGGCAACCATCCGTTGCATTCCATTAGATAATCCGCAGGAAGACGGTAAATGCATACTGACCGCCAAGGCAAGTACCCAGAGGGTTTTGTTTGCGATAGCTTATTAAGGAGGTGTGGGATCTACGGGGTATGATGTACGATATATATGAAATGGTCATGTCTGATGTGTATGCTGCCGATATCACACCTCATGCTTCGCACAGACTTTGACCTGGTACATCGTACTTGGTACATATTTCCAACTATTTTTCTATCTTGACTGATCTTTGGTTCAAAACAACTGAGTATGGAACGAAATTTTGATGAGCCTCTTTTTGATCTGCAAGTCGATCGTGAGGCCGGCAATCATTTCCGTGAATCTTCTAAGTGGGCAAAATTCCTTTCAGTTGTTTCGTTTATTGCGATTGCGATTGTGTTATTGGTTCTCATTTTCGCCGCAACTGCCATGACAAGGGCATTGGAGGAATTTAGACCTGAATTTGCTGGTGCCAGCGGTTTTTTTGTCGCTGTTGCTATTGTTGGCGTGCTGATCGTTTTTTTTACAAGTTACTTATTGTTCCGGTTTGCTACTCTGACCCAACAGGGCATCGAACGCCAGGACCAGATCATATTTAACAAAGGATTGCTGGCGCTCAAGAATTATTTCATGATTTACGGGGTAGTCACTATGCTAACTTTAATATTAACTATCATTTCGGCCGTTACAAATTTTGGTAAATAAAATATAAGGTATGAATACAAATGCTTCTCCAGGGGACTTTTTCAGTTTTGGAATCGACGCTCATTCCAGGGAATTGCTAAAAAACTCCGCTATATGGGCAAAGATCATTGCCGTTGTAGGCTTTATAAGTGCGGGAGTATCTGTGTTAACCACCGTAATAAATAAGCTCGCTGTAAATGCAAACATCTTTGCCGCGATAGGTCCGATTACTGGTTCATTAATTATTGCTGCGATCACGGTTTCATTAAATCTTTTCTTACTCCGCTTTGCATCAAATATTTCTGACAGCCTTTCAAATATGAATCAGCAGCAATTTAACAGTGGCGCAAGTAATCTTCGCATTTATTTTAAATTCATAGGAATTCTTGTCATTATTTTCCTTTCCTTATTTCTTTTAGCCATGTTATTCTTTATCATGGGCACGGGTTTGAGCGGTTAGTCACTAATTACTGGTAGAATAATAATTATAATCCTTTAAGAGAGTTTGTAAAAAATCGAGCGAATCCTGGTCGCTTTCCATTTTTAATTTGGACTTGATCCGTTCAGCGATCCTGACTGATAGTTCATAATCGTTTTTCTTTTTAACGGATTCGATGATGCTTTTGAGCGTGTTAATGTCACGATCACTGAGCTGCATGACTTGCGGATATTTTGGCTGATAGTTAGATTCGATTTCAGTGAATACAGTGTCCTGCCAGGAAGTGCTGTTTTTCAGATCGATTAAAATAGTTCCCGCGACAAGATCGCCGATACGTTGTGACTTAGGCGTAAAAATAATACTGATCAGGCCAGCCACGGTGATGGGTAACGTCCACCAGGGCAGCTGCCCGAACAGGATGGCGATCGGAATCCAGTAAGGGAAATCAATTAGTCTGAAAATCCAGCGTATCAGGTACTGGCCCAGGGTCGGCTGGCCGCCTTCTGCTGTGATGACCTTTATGTTCATTGCCAGTTTGCCAAGGCTTCGCCCGTTGAAAGCAACTTCACATATCAAATGATAAAATAAAACCGGTAAGCTCACTAAAAGTCCCTTCACATCCCAGGTGTAGGTCCAGACAAAGAATGATGGTATATCTACAATAAGCGAAACAATCTTAATGTACAGCCAGCAGGCCACCAAATCAATTATCCAGGCAAAAAGCCGTTTATGAAATGGCGAAATGGCGAATTCAACTTCTATATTGAAACCTGTATCTAATTTTACCTGTAGCATTTGCTGGGAAAGAAATGAATATTTGTTGACGCTTAAACGTTCAAAATTTAACTATTATATTTATCAATAAAAATAATAGAATAGCTGGTATCTGAACCATAAAAATCCATGAATTGAGAGAAGGGCGGTTTATAAAAAAGAATATCGACAAGTGGAAGCAGTACCAGTATGAGACTGCCACTGATCCGGATGAGATGGCGCATCAGTTTACAGAACTGGTGAACGATCTTGGCTATTCAAAGACTTTTTACCCACATAGCAAGGTCACGCAATACCTTAACGGGCTTGCTTCCAGGATTTACCTGGGCATCTATAAAAATAAGCGGGAAGAATCTTCACGTATACTGAGGTTCTGGAAAACAGAGCTGCCTCTTACGGTCAGAAAATATCATCGTGAGTTGTTGTATGCCTTTCTGCTATTTACCGCATTCGCTATAATGGCCGCTTTTTCGGCCGCGCAGGATCAGAGCTTTGTACGTGGAGTGCTCGGAAATAACTATGTGGAGATGACTGAAGACAATATCGTCAGGGGCGACCCCTTCGGCGTATATAAAGACAAAAACAAATTTGAGATGTTTTTGACGATTGCCCTGAATAATGTCAAGGTATCGTTTATGGTGTTTGTTGGAGGATTGTTGTTATCAATAGGCACAGTCTGGATGTTGTTTGAAAACGGGATGATGTTGGGATCATTCCAAACATTCTTTTTTTTGAAAGATCTGGGCTGGCAATCGGTATTAGTCGTTTGGATCCACGGGACGCTTGAAATTTCCGCGATCATCATTGCGGGTGCTGCAGGATTGATTGTGGGAAACAGTATCCTTTTCCCGGGAACGCATAAGCGTATTCGGTCTTTAAAACGTGGCGCAAAACACGGATTAAAGCTGATGATCGGACTTGTGCCGGTTTTTATTGTCGCCGCATTCCTGGAAGGGTATATAACTCGCTATTCCACCATGCCCAAGGCAATAAGTATAACAATACTCGCAGTCTCGTTTACTTTCATCATTTGGTATTTCGTTGTTTATCCAATTAAACTGCATAAGCAGTTGCACCAGGCAAAAAAATAATACCGTCAAATCCGATGAAAGAACTGCAATATAATATCTTGAAGAGATTTTGTCTGCTACTTCTCGGTATCATCTCGATGCTTATTCCTTTCCAGCTCTGCGCACAGGACGATAAAGACTCAACCGAAGTTTATCCGGACACGACCATCGGCACCGTCATCGATAGTAGCAACGAAAACAATGCGCAAAAATACTCTGCACAACCGGCCTTGAGAAGTGTTCCGGACACCACGGTTGAGAGAATGAAAAGGGATAAGTCATTTGCATATGCAAATGATCCCGCTTACTGGACAAAAGAACGGAAAGTATACCGAAAAGGTTTTTGGGATTATGTATTCAATTTTTTTTCAAGTGATCTTGTAAGAGTAATCTTCTACATCTTAATTGGCGCCCTGATTGTTTTTGTGTTGTACCGGGTCATTGTAGTGAATGAACTCCTTATCTTTTATTCCTCCAAAAAAAAGCGGCTCCTTTCCGAGGAAACGGAATTGACGGAAATTGATCCAGCAGCCATTGACAAAAAAATCAGG
>DAINQQ010000131.1:0-15214 GCA_036742645.1 Flavitalea sp. | reverse complement strand
ATCATCACATCAGGTCATCAGCTTTGCACTTCCTCAAAATCGATATAATCCCCTGTCTTCTTCTGGGTGTCTGTTGCCTGCTTAAAGGGTTCCTGGGCTGGTGGATTTTGCTGGTGCATAGTGTCCTGGAATTCGCGCATCTTTTTCTTCATTTGGCCCGATACCCGGGCAATGGGAATGATCACGTCAAATATCAACCTGTACAAAGCATAAATCACGAAAATCCATATAATATAGCGGAGTATCATAAAGAATGTGAAGGTACTTAAACAACAGAAAAAATCTGTTAACGACCTGTAAATACGGGGACGATTTCGAGCCGGGAATATTTTAGAAGACGATCTTAAAAATAATTTTACCTATTTGGAGTAAATACTCGATTTATCTTACCTTTGGCAAGGCAAAAAGTTACAACGAAGGGAACGGCGACGTTCCCTTCTCTCTTTTTCATGAGTATAGAATCACAAGTACAGGCTATAGAAAGAATGCTGGAAACGACCCTGGCGAATGATCCGTCGTACTTTATTGTGGAAGTAAAGATCAAACCGACGAGTAACATCAAAGTGTTTTTGGATGGAGACAACGGCATTTCAATAGAGAAATGCGTGTTTTACAACCGAATACTGTATAAGAAGATTGAAGAATCCGGAATGTTTCCGGATGGAGATTTTTCGCTCGAAATCTCGTCTCCCGGGTTGGACGAGCCACTGAAGCTTCTTCGGCAGTACCGCAAGAATGTTGGCCGAAAAGTGGAGGTAGTACTAAGAGATGGAGTAAAAATCGAGGGCAAACTGGTTGAGGTATTCGACGCGCATATTATTGTAGAAGAGATAAAAGGGAAAAATAAAAAGCAGGAAATTATTCAACATAATTTTCCTTTCGAAAACATTAAATCAACAAAAATTCAAATAGTATTTAAAAATTAGAAATCCTGGCAATCAGGGTTTCAAAAATCAGAAATTATGGCAAGTATCAACTTGATCGAAGCTTTCCAGGATTTTAAAGAAGCTGAGAATATCGACCGTCCCACAATGATGAAAGTAGTTGAAGACGTATTTAAAACTCTGCTTCGTAAAAAGTACGGTAGCGATGAAAATTTTGACGTCATCGTGAATGCTGAAAAGGGTGACCTTGAAATCATTCGTCGCCGCACAATTGTGGAAGATGGCGCCGTAAATGATCCTCTGGCTGAGATTGGTTATAGTGATGCTGTTAAAATAGAGCCCGATTTCGAGATTGGTGAAGAATTATACGAAGAGATTGATATCATGGACTTCGGACGCAGGGCGATCCTGGCTGCTAAACAAACGCTGGCCAGCCGTATCAGCGACCTGAAAAAAAATGTATTGGTAAAAAAATACGGGGAAAGAGTCGGCGAGATCATTAGTGCCGAAGTGTATCAGGTATGGAAAAAGGAAATCTTGTTACTGGATGAAGAAGGTAGCGAGTTGATTTTGCCCAAATCTGAACAGATTCCGCAGGATTATTTCAAAAAGGGTGAGAGTATCCGCGCAGTGGTTAAAAAAGTGGAACTAAAAAATAACTCTCCGGTAATTATACTTTCCCGTACTTCTCCTTCATTCCTCGCTAAATTGCTCGAAATTGAAGTGCCGGAAATATTTGATGGTCTTATCGTCATCAAAAAAATCGTTAGGGAGCCGGGTGAAAGAGCAAAAGTAGCCGTTGAATCTTACGACGACAGAATTGATCCCGTAGGAGCGTGTGTGGGAATGAAAGGAAGCCGGATACACGGGATTGTTCGTGAGTTGAAGAATGAAAATATCGACGTAATTAATTGGACCAATAATATCCAATTACTGATCCAGCGTTCTTTGACGCCTTCAAAAATAACCAGCATGGATATTGACAACGAAAAGAAGCATGCGAATGTCTATTTAAAGCCAGACCAGGTGTCGTTGGCGATCGGGAAAAAAGGAGTAAATATTAAACTGGCCCAGGAATTGACTGGCTTCAATATTGATGTGTTCCGCGATACCGAGGGTGAGGTTGATGAGTACGATATTGATCTTGAAGAATTTAGCGACGAAATCGAAACCTGGATCATTGATGAATTCAAAAGGATCGGTTGTGATACTGGCCGAAGCATTCTTGCGCTTACTCCGGAAGAACTTGAAAGACGGACCGATCTGGAAAAAGAGACCATCTCCGATGTTAGGAAAATTTTGAAGGAAGAATTTGAAAAAGAATAAATCATAGTTCGGGTTACAGTTTTTGAAATAGGGCATTAAACAAAGAAACCCTTTTCAAATCGTACAGCCTGAAACTATAAATCGAAAATTAAAATTTCTGAATGGCCGAGACAACGACACCCAGATTGATGGCAGCAGTCAAAGAGTTCAACGTTGGAAAAGATACGTTGGTTGACTTTTTACTGGGCAAAGGTTTTAGTAAAGACGACTTGAAGCCGACATCCAAGCTTACGGAAGATATGTACCGTGCGCTTGTGCAGGAGTTTCAGAGTGATAAGGTCGCAAAACTTAAGAGCGACCAAATCGATCTTCCTAAAGGAAGTGTTGAAACACGCAAGAAAAAGGAGGAAGAAACTGTTCTTTTCAAAAAAGATATTAAGAAAGCGACTCCAGTCGGGGAAACCAAGGAGGAGCCAACCCCACCTCCGGTTCCTGTAGTAGAAACTCCAGTCGTCGTTGAAGAAAAGAAAATTGAAGAACCCGAAATAATAAAGATCGAAGCGCCTGAAATCGAAGCGCCGAAGATTCTTGACAAAATCGATCTTTCCGCGATTGATTCATCTACACGTCCTAAGAAAGGTGCGAAGAAAAAGGCGGAAAAAGAGGAACAACAGCCGGTAGCAGAGGAAAAACCTGCGGTTGTTTCCAAGTCAAAAAAGAAAAAAGCAGAAGAACAGCCGCAGGAAACGGAGGCAGTTCAGGAAGCTGTCGAAGTAAGCGCAGAGCAGGAGCCAGAACTGATCGAGGAAGAAGATGACGCTCGTGTGATTGAGAATATCAAGGCTGAAAAGTTAGAAGGTCCAAAGATCCTTGGGAAGATCGAACTTCCGGTAGAAGGGGAACAAAAGCCTAAGTCTATCGACGAGAAGAGAAAACGCAAACGGATCCCTATCGAAAGAAGAGATCAGGCGGGTCCAAGGCCGGAATTATTCAAAAGAAAGGAAGGCGAACAAAGACCTCACACTGGTGGTAACCAGGGTGGAAATAATTTCCAAAGAGGTCCACGTCGTGAACACGGTAATCGGCCACAGATTCAACGCGGTGGCTTTGTTTCGCGCGAAGCAAAGGAAATTGATAAGAAAGAAATACAGGACAAAATACGGGAAACTCAGGCGAAACTTGCCGGCTCCGGGGGTAGAGGTAAAAGCCTTAAAGCTAAATACCGCCGTGCGAAAAGGGATGAAATGGCCGAGCAGGCTGGTGGAGAAGATATTCAGGATAACAAGCTGCAGCTTACCGAATTCATCAGTGTGAGTGAACTTGCCAATCTGATGGATGTCAGCTATGCGGAAGTTATTGGAAAATGTATGGGCCTCGGTTTGATGGTGTCCATCAATCAGCGACTGGATGCTGAGGTGATTGAGCTGGTGGCTAATGAATTTGGTTACGAAGTCGAATTTATCGACATGGAGAAGCAGCTCGAAATGGAGGAACAGGACGACGAAGATGAAGAAGAAGACCTCACTTCTCGCGCCCCGATTGTTACAATCATGGGACACGTTGACCATGGTAAGACCTCATTGCTTGACTATATCAGGAGCGCGAATGTTGTTGCCGGAGAAGCTGGCGGTATCACCCAGCATATCGGAGCTTATGAAGTGACACTTCCAAATGAAAAACATATTACATTCCTCGATACCCCGGGCCACGAAGCGTTTACAGCAATGCGGGCACGTGGAGCTAAGGTTACTGACATCGCCGTGATTGTAGTAGCTGCGGACGACGCTGTGATGCCTCAAACGCGTGAAGCTATCAGCCATGCCCAGGCTGCAGGTGTTCCCATGATTTTTGCAGTTAATAAAATTGATAAAGACGGCGCGAATCCTCAAAAAATCTATGAGCAACTCGCGGGCATGAATATACTCGTTGAAAGTTGGGGTGGTAAATTCCAAAGCCAGGAATTGAGCGCGAAAAAGGGATTGAACGTCGACTTATTACTTGAAAAAATATTGCTTGAAGCCGAGTTGCTTGATCTCAAGGCCAATCCCGACAGGGAAGCCTCAGGTACAATTGTAGAAGCTACACTCGACAAAGGTCGTGGCTATGTTGCGACTGTACTGGTTCAGACCGGAACCTTGCATATTGGCGACCTGGTTGTTTCAGGCCAACATTTCGGAAGAGTGAAGGCCATGTTTAATGAAAGAAATAAGAGATCAGAGGAGGCGCCTCCTTCCACTCCGGTTCTTATACTTGGATTGAATGGCGCTCCACAGGCGGGTGAAAAATTCAAAGTGTATGATGATGAAGCAGAAGCTAAAGAGGTTGCGAACAGGCGTGCACAGATATTACGCGAACAGGGTATCAGAACCAAAAAACATATTACACTCGATGAAATCGGTCGCCGCCTGGCGCTGGGAAACTTTAAACAACTGAACCTGATCATCAAAGGGGACGTGGACGGTTCAGTAGAAGCTTTGAGTGATTCATTACAGAAGCTTTCGACGGAAGAGATTGCGGTGAGTGTTGTACACAAGGCCGTAGGCGCCATCACTGAAAGCGATGTGCTTCTTGCCACAGCGTCGGACGCTATCGTTATCGGGTTTAATGTTCGGCCCTCCGTTCAGGCCAGCCGCCTTTCTGAAACAGAAGGCGTGGAGATTAAAACCTACTCCATCATCTATAATGTAATCGATGAGATCAAGAGTGCGATGGAAGGTATGCTTGAGCCGAAGATCCAGGAAAAGGTCGTTGCCAATGTGGAAGTCCGGAACGTTTTCAAATTCGACAAAGCGACCGTTGCGGGATGTTATGTATTGGATGGTAAAATCCAGCGGAATTCAAAGATCCGCGTTATCCGTGATGGCATCGTGGAATATCCCAAAGGAGAAGGCCAGCACGCTGAACTTGGATCACTGAAAAGATTTAAGGACGATGCGAAAGAAGTTCCATCCGGAATGGAGTGCGGCTTAACAATTAAGAATTTCAATGACATCAAGGTGGGGGATATTGTTGAAGCGTTTGAAGAAGAGGAAGTAAAGAGAACATTATAAAGTCTTTGCCACGCATTACACGTATTTCCACGGATTAAATTCGTGAGAATCCGTGTAATCCGTGGCAAAAAAATTAAACAGCCTAGGTTCTCTCCAATTCTGTATTCTTTGTTAAATCAGCCACCGCACCCCGAATCACTACTGTATAATTCTATTTTTGATCACATTTATCTAGCATGAAGAAATCTTTCATAGTTGTTACCCTGGTGTTTGTAGCGATAACCGGGTTTAGCCAGCATAAAGTGGTGGCCGACAAGATCGTGGGAATCGTTGGTGACAAGATCATATTGAAGTCAGACATCACGAATGCATTGCTCGATATGCAACGCCAGGGAGCGCAATTGCCTCCGGATGCTGACTGCTTTATCATGGAGCAGCAACTAACCCTCAAAGCACTTGTATTGCAGGCCGATAAAGATTCAATAGTAGTGCCTGATGAGGAATTGGAAGCGTTACTCGACAACCAGATCAGGGGTTTCGTCAATCAATACGGTTCCAAAGAAGCGTTGGAAGAAATTGCCGGAAGGACGATTTACCAGATAAAAGAGGACTTTCGTCTTTCCTTCAGGGAAAGAAAGCTGGCCGAAAAAATGCGCGATAAAATCGTCGAAACGGTCAAAATTACTCCCCAGGAAGTAAAGGCCTACTTTGATAAAATCCCTCCAGATAGTCTTGTTTTTTATGAGTCAGAAGTTGAAATCGGAGAAATCGTAGCGTATCCGAAGGCAAGCCGGGATCTGGAGAAACTGGCAATGGACGAGTTGAATGAATGGAAGCAGCGGATTGAAAGTGGCCAGGCAAGATTTGAGTCCCTGGCAAGTTTGTACACGGACGATCCCGGCAGTAAGAACACAGGGGGGCAATATACTATCAACAGAACTGAGAAGACAATGGATCCGGCGTTTATCAGTAATGCTTTCCGCTTGAAAGAAGGGCAGATATCACCGGTCTTCAAAAGCAAATTCGGCTATCATATTATTCAAATGGTAAGCAGGGCTGGCGACGATGCAATTGTTCGGCATATCTTACGGATACCGAAAGTTACAGACACTGAAATAAAAGAAGCTGTTGATCGACTGGATTCGGTTCGCGCAAAACTTATCGCTGGTAATATCAATTTTGGCGAAGCGGTTTCGCGGTTTAGTGAAGATGATAATTCAAAATTTACCGGCGGTATGCGGCAGGGGCAGAATGGTACTTATCTTACCATAGATCATTTGGACAAAGATCTCGTTTTGTTGTTAAAGGATATGAAAGTAGGAGAATTTTCGAAGCCAACTCCCTTTGCAGACGAAAGAGGCAAGAAAGGGGTACGTATAGCTTACTTGAAAACCCGTACGGAGCCGCATCGCGAAAATATGAAAGACGACTACAACCGGATTGCTCAAAGAGCTCTTGAGCTAAAAAAGCAGGACGTGCTTGACAAATGGTTTCTCAGTAGAATTCCAAACTATTACGTGCTTATCGATAGCGATTATAATAATTGCAGCACGATTTCTACCTGGCTGCAGTATGCTACAAAAGCTATCAATTAATCATAAGAGTAAACCAGTAAATTCTCTAAAAATCAGTTACTTCAGCAGGTTAAAGGAGTTCTTTTCTGCTAACATTGTATAAGTGGTTTCATATAAAGTTATTTGTGCTTGTACCACTGTGAAAATTGAATGTCTAAGCGAGCGCTCACCCATAAAAACCCCATCCACAGATCTTCGAACTCTGATGAAGAACTCGTGTTTTTTCAGACAGACCCGATCGGCATTATTATCTGGGCATCCGAACAACTATCTTCTTTTACAGGGCTATCAGCCAAAGACCTCGTAGGGTCATCCATTACAACAATCGCCAGCAAGAAGGATCACTTAAAACTCGGCAACTTTTTAAAGAAAGAAAAATTTGCAGGCACTCAAAACTTTGGTGTGTCGCTAAACAGTGAAAAGAAAGCACGTTTTTTTCGGTTCGCTATCCGTCATATACCTGGCTCGCACAGCCGAAATTTTTTATTGAATTGGAGTCTTCGCTCAAGAAGAGACATCCATTCTGCAAAACGAAAAAAAGATTTCGATTTGATCAGGAAGATGTTTGATCCAAATCCTGAAGCTATCCTGATTTATGAGCGGGAAGACTATCACATACTCTACGCAAATGAAGCGGCGCGCAGGGTGTACGGTTTCTCAGAAGTTCAGTTCAGCCGCCTTTCACTTGAAGACTTATTCGCTGAACTTAAAGACCAAAAAAAGCCATTATCGTCCGGCGCGTATTCTTGCAAATTAAAGGATGACAAATGGGCAACGATGGATGTCTTTGTCACCGCCATTATAATCGGCAGGAAAGCTTACCAGATGGCTTTTACAAATGAACCTTCCTCATTCTCACCGTCTAAAGAACTTCGTGTAAATCGCAGATCTGAGATCCATGCAAATCTCGAAAGAGATGATAGCGATGCATGGCAGATCCTTGATAATGCGCCCGAAATTTTCTTTAAGCTAGATAGCAAAGGGAATTTCGTATTTGTATCTAATGAATTTACGAGAACACTTGGCTATACTAAAACTGAAATCCAAGGCAAGCATTTTACTTCGATTGTTTTTGCTGACGATCTTGAACTTGCAAAGCAGGGATTTGCCGACATATTTCAGTTCGGGCGTGCGAAGGGTAACGTGATATTTCGTGTAGTAAAAAAGAGTGGAGGTTTCGATTGGGTCAGCACTTCAGGCACATTTGTTTTCGATAATGAAGGTCGACCGGTTCATTGCATTGGATTTGCACAGGTAATAACCGAGATCAAACAACTTGTTGAAAAACTGGAGGCCTCAGAAGAAAGATATGCAGCGTTCATCAATCATTCTTCCGAAGCTATCTGGCGTTTTGAAACAGCCGATCCTTTACCGGTCGATTTGCCAGAAGACCAATTGATCGTTGAGTTTTTCAGCAAAGGTTACCTGGCTGAATGTAATGATCAGATGGCGAAGTTGTATGGCTTCGAGGAAGCTTCGGATCTCGTCGGCACTCCTCTTGTCAATTTTATACCAGTAGATGATATTGCAACCCTCGACTACTTTAGGGGATTTATTCAAGCTGGTTTCAAATTGGAAAACGTTGAAACGAATGAAACCGACCGCCAGGGAAATCCCAAAATATTTCTCAATAACCTCGTGGGTATAGTGGAGAAGAACCAACTTATGAGAGTATGGGGAACACAGCGTGACATCACAGAACATAAGCTTGCACAACAAAAGGCCAGGGAACTGCTTGAACAAAGCGAGAATTTTTTTAAGTCGCTGATCAGCGATTCGCTCGACGGCATCGTTGTGCTGGACAAGGAAACGCGCATAACATATGCGGCCGAGTCAATCACTAATGTGCTTGGATTTGCTCCTTCAGAAGTGATAGGCAAAAGCTGCTTCGAATTTATGCATCCTGAAGACGTATCCATTGCGATTGATGCGTTCAACAACAGGGTAAGTAATGTAAAAAGTCCTGATCTCGAAGTCCGCTTCCGATCTAAGCAGGACGAATGGTTGTGGATGTTGGTTAGAACGAATGATCTGAATCATCATGCGTCGATAAATGGACTGGTTGTTTACTTTACAAATATCACCCAGCGCAAGCACACCGAAAACATCCTGAAGGAAAGTGAAAAGCGGTTCAGACACCTTGCCGACAGTTTGTCTGTCATGATATGGGTGATGGACGAAAAAAATAATCCGATATACGTCAGCAAGTGTTGGACTGATTTTACTGGTGTAAGCCTCGAGAAAATCATTAACGCTGGTTGGAAGAATATCATTCATCCGGAAGACTATACAACGGCAATAGAACAATACAAATCATATATCAGCTTGAAGCAGCCTTTTATGATCGAATATCGTGTGCGATCGAATGAGGGCGATTACAAATGGGTTGTAGATCATGGTGTTCCCCGGTTCGCACCAGATGGTGTTTTTATGGGTTACATCGGATCCGTCATTGATATACATTATCGCAAAACAGCCGAGGAGAAGCTTAGGTATCAGGCAGGGATGATCGAAAACATCAGGGACGCAGTTATTTCAACCGATCTCGATTTCAATATCATCTCCTGGAACAGCATGGCTGATGAGATTTATGGCTTCTCAAGGGAGGAAGCCATGGGTAAAAATATCCGTGTCTTGATCAAACATGAATACTTTTCAACTACAAACGAAAATGTTCTTGTTGAGCTGTATGAAAAAGATCACTGGGAAGGTGAGGTTTACTGTGATCGTAAGGATGGAAAGAGAGTCTACCTCTTCACTGCACTGTCTTTCGTAAAAAATGACCGGGGAGAACGAATCGGCCTCGTTGGCGTGAACAGGGATATTACCCAGCGTTATGAAGCGGAGAAGGCTCTGAGAATAAGCGAAGAAAGATACAGATCTGTTGTGGATGCATTAAATGAAGGCATTGTTCTCCAGGATAGCCAGGGCAAGTTGATTACATGTAATAAGAGTGCTAAATCTATTTTTGGACACAACTTCACTGGTTTGCAGTTCAACGTTCAAGGGTGGAGATGCATTAAAGAAAATGGGGATGAATTTTCCGCCGTGGATGACCCGTTTACAATCACCATGCAAACTGGCAAACGCTTGCAGGGAATTATTATGGGGCTGCAAAGACCTGGAGATCCTTTTTATTGGTTTTCTGTCAATACTGAACCCATCTATCACTCAAGAGATAGCTCTTTGCCAGATGCAGTCGTAACATCCTTTTTTGATATTACATTAAAGAAGCACCAGGCACAGTGGCTTTCGCTGGAGAAAGAGGTTTTGGAAATAAATGCGAAACCTTCAGCTACGCTTAAGGATACAGTTGACTTTTATCTCGGCGGAATCGAAAGGATATTTCCTGATATGATATGTTCTATTTTTGTGCTCCGAAATGACAAACAAAGCATTGAACATCTTTCGGCTCCAAGTCTGCCCTTTGAGTTTTCGCAAGCGATCAACGGAGCGAAGATCGGACCGGAAGCAGGGTCATGTGGGGCTGCTATATTCCGGAAACAACGTGTAATCACAACCGAAATAAATACTGATCCCCTTTGGAAGGACTATAGAGCTTTGGCTGTGCAATATAATCTGCAATCTTGCTGGTCATTTCCGATTCTCGACGCTCAGAACGAGGTATTTGCTACTATTGCCGCATTTCACAAGTATCCCAAGGAGCCGACAGATAAAGAGGTGAATATAATGGAGGTGGCCTGTAATCTTCTCAGGATCATTTTCGAAAATAAGAAGTCTGAAGCTAGCCTTCGTTTAAGCAACGAACGATACCTGCTAGCCACAAAAGCCACTCATGATGCGATCTATGACTGGGATATTGTCGAAGACACAGTGTACCGGGGAGAAAGTTTTTATTCGTTGTTTGGCTATTCCCGGGCCCAGGGTGGCGGACTGATTGACTTCCTTCAACTAAAATTACATCCTGAAGATCGGGAAAGAGTTGTAAAAAGTCTTAAGCGCTTCGTTCAAAATAAAAGTGCGGATATTTGGGAGTGTGAGTATCGGTTCCTAAATGCTTCCGGAAACTATGTTGTTGTTTATGACAGGGGATTTTTGATTTTTAGGCATGATGGAGATATCACACGGCTGGTAGGCTCAATGATGGATATTACCGAAAGAAAGGAGTTGGAAAAACGGCTTCTAAAGCAGGAAGTTCACAGACAAAAGCTCGTTGCCCAGGCTGTTGTAAATGCGCAGGAAAAGGAAAGAGCAGAAATCGGCAAAGAACTACATGACAACGTTAACCAGATTTTGTCCACTGCACGCTTATACCTTGAGTTGGCAAAAAGTGATGAAAAGGAGAGAATCAGTTTAATTAAGCGGAGTTATGATAATATTTACGATGCAATAAACGAGATTAGGAGCATTTCACGTTCTTTAGTACCTCCAAGCATTGGAGACCTGGGACTTATAGAATCAATCGAAGACCTGGTTGAAAATATTAGAGCGACAAAGAAATTATATGTCGAATTTTGCTATGGAGGAGATATAGATGCGTTACTGGGTCAGAAGCAGAAATTGATGTTATTCCGTATTATTCAGGAACAGGTAAATAATGTTTTGAAGCATGCAAATGCAAGCAATATCATTATTGAATTGATGATCGATGGACATATGATTAATTTGGCGGTTAGTGACGATGGAAAAGGCTTTGACTTCGAGGAAGTAAAAGACAATAAAGGGGTTGGGCTACAAAACATTGCCAGTCGAACTGAATTATTCAACGGAAAAATAAACATTGTGACGGCTCCGAATAAGGGATGCAAACTAAACATTCACGTACCAATTTCTAAAACCTAAAACTCAATACGTATGGAAAAGATCAGCGTTTTAATTGCCGACGATCATAAGTTGATTCGGGACACCTGGAGCTTTATTCTTAATAATGACCCACGCTTCCAGGTTATAGCCGAATGCGGAGACTCAGAACAGGCAGTTGAAGCAGCGAAAGTCAAAAGGCCTAATATCGTTTTGATGGATATTAATATGATGCCAATCTCTGGTTTTGAAGCCACTGAGAGAATAAGGAAGGTATCGCCTGCTTCAAAAATTATTGGTGTTTCTATGCATTCACAACCTGCATATGCAAAGAAAATGCTCCAAATCGGCGCGAAGGGTTACGTAACGAAAAATTCTTCCAAGGAAGAAATGATGAAGGCGATTCTTGAAGTTCACCAGGGTAATAAATATATCTGCGAAGAGATAAAAAATAACATTTCAGAACTTGTTCTCGAAGAGAATAGGGATGTACCCAACGTAAATGCACTTACAGAAAGGGAAATTCAGATCATTAACCTGATTAAGGACGGGCAATCATCAAAGGAAATTGCCGGACACCTGAATATTTCGCTAAAGACCGTTGAAGTTCACAGGCATAATGTATTGAAGAAGCTAAAGTTGAAGAACTCAGCCTCGTTGGTAAATTTCATAAACAATACGGCCGCATATAATGCATAGTTTTTGGCACTGAGATTCCGGTGACTGATTAAACGTGAATCTTTGTTCAAGAAATGAGAGTCGTGAAATTCTACAGTCAGGCCAATAACGCTGGGGTTTTCGATCTTTATTGAAAAGACTACCCTGCGTATGAACTGCGGCGCCTTTTTTTTGGCATATGTTCACCTATAAGCAATCATAAAGGCGCTCTTTTTAACTTTCCAGCCAGGCACTGTAAATCATAACAATCCTGATTATCGAGTTCACCAAAATTCAGATTACCTTTGCGCTTCTTTTAAGGACAGCTATTCATGAGTGATGAAATAAAACATGAATGCGGGTTGGCATTCATCCGTTTACGAAAACCGTTTTCGTATTATCAGCAACAATATGGTACAGTAATGTGGGGCCTCAACAAATTGTACCTACTCATGGAAAAACAACATAACCGGGGCCAGGACGGCGCTGGCGTCGCTGCTGTAAAATTGAATGTAGAACCGGGCTTCCCTTTTTTGCAAAGAATCAGGAGTAGCGCCAACCAGCCCCTCGTAGACATTTTTACAACGATTAATAACGAAGTAAAGGAATTGGAAAAATACCAGCCGGATATTACAACGCATCCCGGACTGATGAAGGGGCACATATCCTTTCTAGGCGAATTGCTGCTAGGGCACCTTCGCTATGGCACACAGGGGAAGAACAACGCTGAGTTTTGTCACCCATTTATCAAACGCCATACAATCCCGGCGCGAAACCTTGCGCTTGCCGGAAATTTTAACCTGGTTAATACAGATGAACTCTTCGCTCTTGTGAACATCGAGCCAGGTGAATTCCAAAAGCAAAGTGACCTGGCAGCTATGATGGAAGTGATCCAGCATTTTCTAACCAAGGCGGATGAAACTTCCCCGGATGATCTGAATATATTGGGTGCCTTAAGAAAGGCTGTTTCGCTGTTTGACGGTGGCTTCACGGTAGGCGGATTGGTAGGAACCGGAGACTCATTTGTATTCCGCGATGCCAACGGGATAAGACCTGCTTATTACTTTATCAGCGATGACGTAGTAGTAGCAGCTTCTGAACGCGCAGCTATTCGTACTGTTTTCAATGTGGCCGAGAATGAGGTGCAGGAACTAATGCCGGGCATGGCACTCATTGTGAAATCGAATGGATCAATTTCTATCGAAAAAATTCTCGAACCCAGGGAACGAAAGGCTTGCAGTTTTGAGCGTATTTATTTTTCCAGGGGAAGCGATGAAAAGATTTATAGAGAGCGTAGTGCTCTAGGGTATAACCTAAGCGAGCAGATTTTAAATGCCATACAAAATGATCTTAAAAATACAATCTTTTCTTTCATTCCAAACACTGCGGAAATCGCATTCTACGGGCTATGGAAAGGCTTAGACGATTATCTTAAGAAAATCAAAATACAGCGAATACTATCATGGGGAAATGATATCACCGAAGAAAAGCTATCGGAGATGATCAACCGGAAAATACGCATTGAAAAAATCGCTATTAAAGATGTGAAGATGCGAACCTTCATTACCGAAGATGTGAGCAGGAATGAAATGGTACAACACGTATATGACATTACATATGGCACAGTTCAAAAAGGTACTGATACCCTGGTAGTGATTGATGACTCGATTGTACGGGGTACTACCCTACGGCAAAGTATCATTCGAATGCTTGCCCGTCTTGAACCCAAAAAGATCGTCATTGTTTCATCAGCACCTCAGATCCGTTACCCCGATTGTTATGGTATCGACATGAGTAAACTAGGTGATTTTATCGCATTCCGAGCTGCGATTGAACTCATGCACGACCGAGGGAAAGAAAACTGTTTACAGGATCTCTACAATAAATGCAAAGAACTTCAACGAACCGGCCAATTGCACACAGAAAACGTAGTAAAGCAACTTTACAAACTTTTTTCAACAGAAGAAATATCATCCAAAATCGCATCTCTAATCACTCCAGGCGAAATTGATATTCCTGTGCAGGTTATTTTTCAGACCATCGAATCGCTACATAGGGCGTGTCCTACCAACACAGGCGACTGGTACTTTACCGGTAATTATCCCACACCGGGTGGCAATAGAGTAGTTAATAAAGCTTTCATAAATTTCATGGAAGGCAAAAATATACGGGGCTACTAGGCCAGGCGATTCAAACGAGTTACCGTTGCTTTTTTTAGAGGAAAACACTTAAGGAGCTGTTGTACGTGAGTGCTTCTTTTTTTTTAAAATTGCATACAATACCTTTACCAGCCGAATTAATCCTTCGCCCGATGTGCCTGGTATTTCTCCCGATCCTCTTCTGCTGTGAGTTAATAAAATAATATCTTGACTGTTGTGTTTAATATTAATTAAAGCCTGTTATCTGAATGAATACCCGCGAAAGCCTTTTTTCTTTTTTGGACCATTCCAGCAGTATCTATTATATCATAACGGATTCGAAGGGCAGGTATTCGTATGCGAACGGTCTTTTCCGAAAGATCTTTGGCTATTTATCACAGGATATCTCTGCAAGGGAATTTTCCGCCGCCATACATCCTGATGATTTATCTATTTATTACGATGCGATCGATGAGTGTGTCGAAAAGCCGGATAAGACGGTGTGCGTAGACCTGAGACATCCCAGGTTTGACGGAAGTCTATTCTGGACCCGTTGGGAATTTTCTCCGATCACCGATAATGGAAAGCCTGCAGGCATTCAATGTATAGGAAATGACATTAGTGAAAGAAAGCGGGCTGAGCTGGAAAAATTGCAGGCGCAGGAGAACTTGCAACTCCTGATGAACAATACCGAGGAGTCATTTATGATGGTTGGGAAGGATTTGCAAATCCTGAGTTATAATGCGGCTGCCAATAAAAAAATTAATGAGCTCTATAAAATTTCACTGAAGAAAGGATTGTCAATTCTTGCGCTTAGTCCATCCGATCGACATGACTTGCTCAGAAATTTATATAAAGAAGTCTTCGAGGGAAAAGATCATGAAACCGAAGTAAGGTTTCCGAATGGAAACGGAGGCAGTTTTATCTATTCAAATCATTTCAAG
>DAINQQ010000130.1:14304-15362 GCA_036742645.1 Flavitalea sp. | reverse complement strand
CCCTTGGTAATGCACATGCCTACCTGAATATTCCTTCTTACAGCACACAGGAAGAACTAAAACAGGAAATCTCAAACTTCCTGGTGACAATTATTAACCTGAACGCATTCATCTTTCTTGTTGCAGGAGCGATTGCTTTATTCATTACAAACAGGATTACCTCATCCTTCACGATCATTGGTCAAAAGATGCGGGATATCAACTTGCGGAAAATGAACCAGGAAATTCATTGGAAGAGAAACGACGAGATCGGAGAGCTGGTGCAGGAATATAATAAGATGGTGCATAAGCTTGATGAAAGTGCCGACGCTTTAGCGAAGAGTGAACGTGAAGGAGCATGGCGCCAGATGGCAAGACAGGTGGCTCACGAGATAAAGAACCCGTTGACACCTATGAAGCTTAGCATTCAATACCTGCAAAAAGCGATCGATAATAATTCTGGCAACGTGAAGGAAATGACTACAAACGTCGCACGTACACTGGTTGAACAGATCGATCACCTCTCGAAAATCGCCTCTGATTTTTCGCAGTTTGCAAACATTGGAAATCCGCGTAACGAAGTTTTTGATTTGCACGACCTGATATACTCTCTTACTTCATTGTATGAGACTCGCGAACATTTACAATTCGACTGGGACCCGGTATCTCAACGCGTGATGCTGTTTGCCGACAAAACACAACTGAACCGATTATTTACAAACCTTTTTCAAAATGCTGTAGAGGCGCCCGATGGGATATCCCCCCGGTTGATCCATATCGAGGAAGAGTTGAATGGAGAATATATTACAGTAAGCGTACGAGACAATGGTGGCGGTATTCCTGAACATATGCAGGATAAAATATTCACGCCGAACTTTACGACAAAAACGTCAGGAACGGGTCTCGGCCTCGCCATGAGCAAAAGCATCGCGGAGCAAGCGCACGGTGATATCTGGTTTGAATCAATAATGGGAGAGGGGACAACCTTCTATGTCAAGCTACCGCTGCTGAGAGCGACGAACTAGCAGAACATTTAATCAGACTGATGTGATGATGTGATGATTAGCCGATAAGCCAAT
>DAINQQ010000130.1:0-14204 GCA_036742645.1 Flavitalea sp. | reverse complement strand
ATACAATTACAAGGCTTATATGACTTTTAACATTCTTCGCCTGGCAAGAAACTCTTCAAACTCTCTCAATGAAAAACTACTTAAATTTCTCTCCTTAGTCAATCCACCTTTTTGAGCAGCAAGCACACCATATCTGCAAACATCAAATTCCTCAACTGAATGCGCATCCGGATCGATCGAAAAAAGTGCGCCCTTTTCCAATGCATAATCAATCCATCTCCAATCCATATCCAGCCGGCGCGGGTTCGCGTTTATTTCAATGGTAACATTGTTCTCCACACATGCATCAATGATCTGTTCGTAATTAACCGGGTAGCCAGGCCGGCTCAATAACAACCTTCCAGTCATATGTCCAAGGATTGTTGTGTAAGGATTAGAGATCGCGTTCACTAAACGCATCATCGCTTTTTCTTCCGACATCTTAAGATTTGAATGCACTGAAGCGATAACAAGATCGAAAGTGGCAAGGATCTTATCCGGATAATCCAGTGACCCATCGTTCAGGATATCACTCTCAATACTTTTAAAGATTTTAAATGGTGCCAGTTTCGCGTTTAATTCGTCGATCTGTTGATGTTGTGCCTGGATCTGCTCTTCAGACAATCCTTTTGCATAAAATGCACTTTTACTATGATCGCTGATTACAAGATATTCGTATCCTTTATCAATACAGCCCTGTGCCATTTGTTCGATGGTATGTGAGCCATCACTCCATGTACTATGGTTATGAATGATCCCTTTGATATCGGTCGGCTGAATGATGGAGGAAAAATCTTTTTGCTTTGCCTGTCCTATCACTCTATCTTTCTCCCTTATGAAGGGTGGAATGAAATGTAAGTTAACAGCATCGAATATCTTTTCTTCTGAAGTATAACCGCCTGTTTGGCCAGAGGATTGCTTATTCCAGGCTTGCAGGAATTCTTCACTGCAGCTGGTTTCAAAAAGTTTGGAATAAAATTGATCTGCTGGCACAGAATAAAACTGCAGCGATATATTTTCCCTTCCTTTATAAGTAGCTGAAGTGGCCAGCGATTCTTCGACCTGGTAATTGTTCTTCTGGAAATAATCATCCAGTTCTTCGATAGAAGCAGTCGTTACCCATTCGAGCTTTTCAATGATCTCGGATTGTCTTCTGAAGCTTCCGGTGATTTGAAATTGATGCGCGGAAAACGCTTTCGTAATCAGTTTATCGATTGTCAACGCATACGATTCGATCTCGGCATATAAATGACTTCCCTGGCTTTTGAGATAAAAAGTAATTGAGTCTTCAACATTCTTCTGTGTCTTTTCCCCAAAGCCTTTGAATCGTGCCAGCCGGTTTTCGTGACAGGCGTATAACAATTCTCCGATCGTTTCAATTTCCATCTCCTTCCAGATGATAGCAATCTTTTTTGGACCGAGGCCTTTGATGCTTAGCATTTCGATCAGACCAGGTGGGGTTTTCTGAATATAATGTTCAAGGACTTTCAGGTGTCCTTCATTTAGGATCTCAATAATCTTCTTTCCGACTGAGTCACCAATACCTTTCACCGAGAAGATCTTTTCTGTAGGTACTTCCGAAAGCCGCGCCGTCAGTTTTTCAATATTGAAAGCGGCTATAGAATATGTTTTTGATTTGAAAGAATTCTCTCCATGGATATCCATCAATTTCGACAGAAGCGAGAACTGGTCTGCGATGTAGTAGTTGTCAATAACCATATTACACGAATGAGAACGATTGCTTGAATTGAAAACGGTAACACGAATTGCTTGAATCAAACCATCACGCGAATTGAAGCTAATTGCACGGATTTAAAACGAGCTAATTGACAGCAATAAAGCGATTATTAGCGTCCATTCGTTCCAATTCGCGAACATTGGCGTAATCCCAATTCGCGACCTTTGGTGTAATAAAAAAGTCCCGAAGTAATTCGGGACTTTGTATTTTCTGAACTTAGAAGTCAGATTATTTTTTCTTAGCGCCTTTCTTAGCTCCTTTCTTAGCTGCTGCTTTCTTTTTAGGAGCTGCTTTTTTAGCTGCTTTTTTCTTTGTTGCCATGATTTTTTTGAATTAAATGGTTAGTAAAAACAATTATCGATAGTAAAAATAGAAACTAATTTCAAACTACCAAAAATATTTTCACAATTTATTCAAAAAAATTCTTATGCAACACCAACGATGTTCACGATCGTTTTATCGTTCTTGCTTTTTTTGAATTCAACAACACCATCAGATAATGCGAATAATGTAAAATCTTTTCCAACACCAACATTCTTACCTGGATGGTAAACCGTACCGCGCTGACGCACGATGATGTTACCTGCAATAGCTGGCTGGCCACCATAAATTTTTACTCCAAGCCTTTTGCTTTGCGAGTCGCGACCATTCTTTACGCTACCTTCTCCTTTTTTGTGAGCCATATTCAGTTCTGTTTTTAAAATTATTTTATTAAAGTCTTGAGTCGATAGTCTGGAGTTAGGAGTCAGATGTAATTTCCAAAAGTTCTAATTTCCGATTTTCAGACTTCGCAGAAAATACTTCTAACTTTTCGGGCATCGTAGTTCGTACATTCACATCTCACATTTTTATGCAATGTCATTAATCCGAATCTTGGTGTACACCGTCCGATGTCCGTGTTTTTTACGGAAGCCTTTTCTTCTTTTCATTTTAAAGGCAATTACTTTGTCTCCCTGCACATGCTCAACAATTTCGGCTTTGATGGTTGCTTTCGCATCTCCACCAACTGATAATTTGCCATCTGAATTCGTAAGCATTACATCAGCAAATTCGATCGAGTCACCTGCATTACCTCCAACATGTGGTACAAATAATGTCTGGTCTTTCTGAACCCTGAATTGCTGGCCGGCTATTTTCACTACTGCGAACATAAATTTTCTAAAATTAGGATCGCAAAGGTAAGGGTTTCGAGTTGATTGTCAAGGGAAGGTTGGCTTTTTTTTCTTGTACTCACCACTGACGACTCACAATTCACCACTGACCACCTGGCTCTCCGCCAGCATTCCCAATCATGGCCGTGCATTCGCGTGTAACATTTGTTGTAGTCTAGCCGGGTCATCCGCCGACGGGTGGACAGTGGACTTTTTGCGTATTTAGCGAATTGACGTACGTTTGTTACATAACGATTGAAAAGAGGATATGAAGATCAAATCTTTATTGGCAAAACCATTTGCTAACTATATATATAAAGGTATAAGAAAGGGGGTAGGCACAGCTGTCCAGGACCAGGAGGCGATCCTTAAAGAAATGATTAAAGTGGGCAAATGCACCGAATTCGGGACGGAACATCACCTGAACGACGTCAATAGCCATGAAACTTTCGCACATGCCGTGCCCATCCGTGATTATGAAGGATTTAAGGGTTATGTTGACAGAATTAAAGAGGGCAAACACAACGTAATATGGAAGGGCAGGCCCATCTACCTGGCTAAAACTTCGGGCACAACAAGCGGGATCAAGTATATTCCAATCTCAAAGGATTCGATTTCCAATCATATTAATACCGCCCGCAACGCACTTCTTTGTTATATCGCCGAATCAGGCAATTCCAATTTCACCAACGGTAAGATGATCTTTCTATCCGGCTCCCCTGAATTGGAAAGGGTCGGCGGCATTCCGACAGGTCGCCTAAGCGGGATCGTGAATCATCACATTCCTAATTATCTCAGGAGTAACCAGTTGCCTTCGTATGAAACTAACTGTATCGAAGACTGGGAAACCAAGCTCGATAAAATCGTCGAAGAGACGATCGGTCAGGACATGACATTGATCAGCGGTATTCCGCCCTGGATGCAGATGTATTTCGACAGGCTGCTTGAATTAAAGAATAAAAAAATAGGAGAGCTGTTTCCAAACTTTTCCGTGATGGTCCACGGTGGGGTGAACTTCGAGCCTTACAAAGCGAGATTATTTGAAAGTATCGGAAGGCCCATCGGGGCTATTGAAACATTCCCTGCTTCCGAGGGCTTCATGGCGTTCCAGGATACGACCCAGGAAGAAGGTCTATTATTAAATACAAATAGCGGGATCTTTTTTGAGTTTATACGCGCGGGTGAAATCTTCAATGAAAAGCCGACACGCTTGTCGTTGAAAGACGTTAAAGTCGGGGAGAACTATGCATTGATCATTAATAATAATGCCGGCCTTTGGGGATACAATCTCGGCGACACAATCAAATTTGTATCAGTCAACCCTTATCGTATTGTAGTTACTGGCCGCATCAAACATTTTATTTCAGCCTTTGGCGAACATGTAATTGGAGAGGAAGTTGAATACAGCCTAATGAAAGCTGCTGGCGAAGAGGGTGTCCATATCACTGAGTTCACAGTGGCGCCGCGAATTAAAAATGGAGATGGTCATTCATACCATGAATGGTTTATTGAATTCGAAAATATGCCAGAGAATTTACAAGGATTCGCGAGCAAGGTTGACAACAATCTCCGACAGAAGAATATCTATTACAATGATCTCATCTCAGGAAATATTCTTGCACCCCTACATATCAGAACCATAAAAAAGAATGGATTCATTGACTACATGAAATCCATTGGTAAATTGGGAGGACAAAACAAAGTGCCACGGTTAAGCAATGACCGCAAAGTTGTTGAGGAACTGGAAAGGTATGCGACATCGTGAGCGCTTTGTAAGGCATGCCATACTTAATCTTTTTGGTGTATATCTCTATCGTAGGTATCGCATACCCCAGGTGAGTTTTTTTATTACCAAACACGAAATTCCTTTTCTTTGCAATTCATGCCAAATAGCTTCCCTGTAAAACGAATTGCCATCTTTGGTTCAACCGGTTCTATCGGTACTCAGGCTCTGGAGGTAATATCGGCAAATCCATCTCTGTTTTCTGTTGAAATTCTTACTGCGCAGAACAATGATTCGTTATTAATTCAGCAGGGTTTAAAATTCAATCCGAATATTATTGTCATCGGTGATGATCGAAAATATCAGAAGGTGAAAGATGCTTTTGCAAAAACCGACACCAAAGTTTTTGCAGGAGAAAAAGCACTCGAAGAAGTTGCAGCGATGGATTGTTACGATGTTTTATTAGCGGCGATTGTCGGATTTGCAGGTCTCAAGCCAACATTGAAAGCAATTGAATCAGGGAAAGCTGTCGCGCTCGCAAACAAAGAAACACTTGTTGTAGCCGGAGATATCGTGATGCAAAAAGCAGTAGAGAATAAAGCTCCGATTATACCGGTTGACTCCGAGCATTCCGCGATATTTCAATGTCTCGTTGGAGAAACAAGAAACAGGATTGAAAAAGTTTACCTCACTGCATCCGGTGGCCCATTCCTTGGAAAGAAGCCGAATTACTTAGTCAATGTAAAAAGGGATCACGCACTTCAGCACCCCAACTGGACGATGGGTGCGAAGATCACGATTGACTCCGCGACACTGATGAACAAAGGACTTGAAATGATCGAGGCGAAATGGTTGTTCAACCTCAAGCCCGAGCAGATACAGGTGTACATTCATCCGCAAAGTATCATTCATAGCATGGTTCAGTTTGAGGATGGAAGCATCAAAGCGCAGATGGGTTTACCCGATATGAAATTGCCTATTCAGTATGCCCTGGCCTTCCCACAAAGAATTCCAAATAAATTTCCGCGATATGATTTAAAAAAGCCCGCGCAATTAACATTTGAAGATCCCGATGTCAGAACCTTCCGCAATCTCTCCCTCGCTCAGGAGGCATTATTCAAAGGCGGCAATCTTCCTTGTGTATTAAATGCCGCAAACGAGATCGCCGTATTCGCATTTCTACGCAATCGTATTGGTTTCCTCGACATGACAGACCTCATCGAACGAGCCATGCAGCATGTCTCATTTATAGAAAAGCCAACATTAGAAGAATATTTTGACAGCGATGGCGAGGCCCGTAATTTTGCGGCTTCGTTAATAAAACTATAATTTCCACCGGTGAAATGCAGAAAACCGGTTTTATAACCGTCTAGCAGTATTTTACACTTATCTGAATTTAATTACATGATTACATTGTTAGCGATTGATTGGGCAGTAGTTGGCATCAAGGCGGTTCAATTGATTTTATGTTTGTCGATATTGGTTGTTTTACACGAGTTGGGACATTTTCTTCCCGCAAAATGGTTCAAGTGCCGGGTTGAAAAGTTTTACCTCTTTTTCGATCCCTGGTTTTCACTTGTAAAGAAAAAAATTGGCGAGACAGTTTACGGAATAGGATGGTTACCCCTTGGTGGATATGTAAAGATCTCGGGGATGGTTGATGAGAGTATGGATAAGGAACAGATGAAACAACCGGCACAACCCTGGGAATTTCGTAGTAAACCGGCCTGGCAGCGGTTGATCATCATGGTGGGGGGTGTCACTGTTAATCTTTTGTTGGGATTTTTTCTTTTCGCCATGATCTTATTTGTATGGGGAGATCGATACCTGCCTACGCAGAATCTCAAGTATGGTATTTACGTGGATAGTCTTGGTAAGAGAATCGGGTTACAGGATGGTGACAAGATTCTGACGATTGATGGAAAAACGCAGAAAGATTTCTCCCGGATATCAGCTGATATAATATTAAAAGAAGCGAAAACGATACAGGTTGATCGAAATGGAGAGATAGTTAACTTGTCTATTCCGTCTGGAACGACGAGTGGTTTAATTAAAAGAAAGGGTGATCCGATCGCTTTCCCGAAATATCCCGCGGTAGTAGATTCAGTGAGTAAGGAAGCGAACTTTGTTGGAGGCAGGTTGGAAAAAGGAGATATGATCGTTGGATTGAACCAATATCCCATACGATCATTCGCTGAGTTGCAGGATATAAAAAGAAATTACAAGGAAAAGCAGGTCGAATTGACTGTACTGCGTAATGAAAGAGATACAGCGAAAGTGAAAGTGCAATTAAATAAAGATGCAGGTATCGGCTTTTATTCCAGACCGGCAGACGAGTTTTTGGATTTCGCAACAGAAGAATATTCTTTCTTGCAATCACTTCCCGCGGGTGTTAAGAAGGGATGGAATACATTGGTGATGAATGTGCAGAATTTTAAGTTATTGTTCACATCCAAAGAAGTCAAAGCAAGCGAGTCACTCGGAAGTTTTCTCAGTATCGGCAACATGTTCGGTGCAGAGTGGGACTGGCAACGTTTCTGGGGAATGACCGCATTACTCAGCATTGTACTAGCGTTCATGAACATACTCCCAATCCCCGCCCTCGACGGTGGCCATGTATTATTCACGTTGTATGAAATGATCACTGGCAGAAAACCCGGCGATAAATTCATGGAATATGCCCAGATGGCAGGCATGGCCCTGCTATTAGGACTTATGGCATACGCTTTGGGACTAGACTTTTGGAGGTTTCTATTTAAAAGCTAGTTTTTCGAGTCGATAGTCTGGAGTCAGTAGTGGTGAGTTGGAAAGTATGAACAAGTCTGTTTCTGATATTTTGACTTGGAAAACTGATCGTGCCTTTTAATAAAAATTAAATTGGAACTTCAACATCGATAATAAATAACTGGGAATCGCCATCTAGGATCGAGCATCTAGTATCCAGGATCCAGGATCTAACATCTGGTATCCCTTCTAGCCTCCCGACTCCTGACTAAGGACTCCCGACTCAACAAGGGGCTGTACCGGTTTTGACAGCGTAGATCTTTGAAAGTGTAAGCATGTCGGGCGTTGGACAATTAGCCCGTTAATCTGAATGTTCAAACTATAAATGGCAATACTCAGTATGCCATGGCTGCCTAATCAGTGATTAGATAGTCATTAGGGCCGCTCGAGCAGGTTCGCCTGTTACCACGCTCCGCCGCCGACTCAAAAACAAAAACGGGCTGCTGTAACCGAAGGCTGTGACGGTTACTTAAGAATATGCAGCTAAGGAAATGATTGGTTCGACTGGTTCCTGCCATTTCCCGACAATTAATACCAGTATAAGCATGTAGAAAGCTTTTGAAGAATATGTTTGGACAGGGGTTCGATTCCCCTCAGCTCCACTTGGCCGGACTAAAAGTCCGGCCTTTCATTTTACAAACACCCCTTTATCTCTCCGATCGTTTCCCCAAACTCCTTTTTACTTTTAATATCCCTTTCCCAGGCCAGTTCCCGTTCAATTAAATCAATCTCTTTCACAATAGTAGAGCCGGGTTTTCCTTTTTCTTCACCCAATATAAATACCGTATCCGATATGGCTACCGATGTAGCAATATCATGCGATACAATAATCAGCGTTTTCAAATCATCCGAAACGGAAACCTTCAACAACAGTTCTACTACTTTATCAAGCACCAACACATCCAAACCTGAAAACGGTTCATCCAGCAACAAGAAATCTGAGCCTTTCAGCAATTGTTGAATAATACTCACCCGTTGCCGCTGGCCACCTGATAATTGTTGCGGATATTTCTGCAGGTGATCTGACAAATTGAAATCGGCTGCATGTTGTTTGATAGCGTCCTTTTCCTTACCCTTCAGCAATGGGTTCTTTTTGGCAGCTAACAATAACGACTTGTACACGCTTCTCCATTCAAACAAATAATAATTCTGGAAAATAACACCCATATCGCCGGGTTCTACCTTACGGTTTTTATGGATCAATATCTCACCGGATGTCGGCGATTGCAAACCGGATAATAGTTTGAATAATTGTGTTTTCCCAATACCGCTTTTACCGATCAGGGAAATCACCTGTCCCTGGTGCATACCGGGACGTGTAATGTTTTTTATTTCGAAGTTAATGTCACGCAGGATCTGTTTCCCCTCATATGACAGGTTCACATTCCTTGCCTGTAACACAACTTCTTCTTTAGTGAATGTTGTCATTTTATTGAATTTGAAGTTGGGTATAAGGGAACAGCCATTTTTTTAGCGATCCCAGTAAATAATCAAAACCGACACCTATCATAAAGATCACTAACTGCAATGCCAGTACATTGGTCAGATCATTGTATTTATTGTATTTGATCAGCAACGTACCAACACCACCTTCGCTCATACTTAATCCTTCCACCAGCGTAATCATCAACCAGGCAATAGCAAAGTTTTGACGAAGTATTTCAAATACCTGGTCGGCCTTACCTACAATGATCACTTCATACAATGCTTCCCAACTGTTATAACCAAGTGTCTTACATAGCTCATATTCCTGTTTGTTGATATGAACAATGACAGACAAAAAGGAAGTGACAAAAAATGGTACAATGCCAAATACCAGCAACGACAATTTCAATTGACTGCCATCCTGTGTGAGCAAAGTGAAAATAAATATCAGGCCCGTCAATGTGAGGTACCTGCATTTTATAATGAACATAGCAATGCTTTTAAAAAATGGCATTACTGAAAAATAGGAAAAGAACAAGGTGATAATAATGGAATAAAACATTGCCTTCAATGTCAGCACAAGACTTACCAATATATTATCCATCAGCAATCTTGTGTGTAACAATCCAAAAAAAGCTTCTGCTACTTTCACGGGCTTTGGTATCAAGCCATCAGCCGCCGTGTGCCATAACGTTAGTGTCATTACCACCTGAAGTATAACCATAATGATAAAAGTTTGCCGGCTTATTATTTTAAATGGATGAAATAAATTTTTCATTCTTTCTTATTTTTGATGTTTATCATCTTGATAAATAAGAACCGGCGGGAGATTGCTAAATCTCCCTACCGGTACTTTCCTTACTCACCTAGTACAATTTCCACCCGACGGTTCTTGCTTTTACCGGCTTCAGTACTGTTATCAGCAATTGGTTTTGCTGACCCAAAACCTTTGGCTTCCACACGATTTTCGCCCAGGCCTTTTTTAAGTAGGTAATTCCTTACAGCGTTGGCTCTTTGTTCTGACAGCGGCAGGTTAATGGCATCAGATCCCGCATTGTCAGTATGACCATACACACCCACTTTCAAACCTTCAGCTACCACGGAGGATTCAAAAATTTCATTCAGCAAGTTGTAAGATGATGGCCTGATGTTAGCAGAACCTGTTTCAAATACTATGCTGTATGATTTGGAAGAAATCTCCGAAGTGATCTCTCTGGCATACTTTGTTTCAATAGCTTTTCCTTCCATCAACTCTGGGTGATTTGATATCACAGAGAACAAAAATGATTTGTCCACCGCCTTCTCGTAAGGCATAAAGGTTGGCATCATTGATGGATACATTTTTACCATCAGGTTGCCGAACGTATTGTACACCGCTTTATACCTGTCTACCTTATCGTCACCCAGTCCAAACGTATTGGCCATATCCGCCAGGTTGAATACAGCTGATCCACCCAGGTCAACTTTCAAGCCTTGTATATCTTTTTCCTGCACACCATTATAATACTTCAGCCAGTAGGCGGCATCCTGCTCTTTATACAAAGCAGCGCTCACCTTCGCGGCAAATTCTTTTGCCTCATTATATGATCTCACCTGGTCACCGGCTTCAGCCAACGCAATGATCATGTTCTCAATATCCGTTCTGTGATCATACGCCCATTTTTTTATCGCAATGGTTTGGTTAGGCATCTGTGATGCATATTGTTTGGTATTGGCAATAGTTACCAATCCTCCTTTCTTTGTAGCCACGTTTACATCGCCAGGTGTCCATGTGGCTACACCATCTACACCCACTGTCGTATCACGACCAGTTGTTTTACCATTAATAACAATCTTCCTTTTTTCGGTATAACCCGTGATGTACTTGTTTGGCGCATCAAGGAAATCATTGGCCGCAATCAGGTTGATAGCATTACCATCATACGTGGTTTCGTCAGGATTTACCTTCATACCATTGTCACCGGCCCATTTCAACAAGATGTTGATATCACCGTCACGTAATACACCAGCTACGCATTTGCCAATAGCATTATGCGGATCCTGTTTCCATGAAGGAGGCGCCATCACCTGGTCTTCACCAAACGATTTACCGTGAGCCACGGGAATAATGATGGGTTGATACTCCGGTCCAAGCGCTTCAAGCTCTTTTGATAAAGACGTCATGAATGCAGGCATACCATCACCCATGAATGTGATCAATACACCGGTTGTATTCGGATTGCTCTTATAATCGCTGGCGAACTTCGCGAGGTCGGCCATTTGTTTATTACAATCATCCTGGCGTATATAAGTAACATCCAGTTTGGCATGGTCAAACAATGAACCTTTGGTGGTACGCACACCACCATTGGCATACATAGCTGAGAACTGGCTGTTCCATGCCATGCGTTCCCACGTAATCTGTAAGCCGCCATTTACAGCGGGATCATTGGAAGGTAAAGGCAATTTCACTGCATTACCGGATAACGACGCCTCGTGTGCATCAGGCAAGATGACTTTACCTACTTCTACAGATTGGGTAACTTCTTTCGGTCTGTTTTGGTACCACCTGATACCAAAAATACCCGCAGCTATTACTGCACCGATAATAAATACTTTTCCTGCTGGTTTTAACTTAACTGACATAGTTGTAATTTTTAAAATGTTTAATTAATGTTTTTGGTTCTTACGGGACATAGATTGGGCATTCGGGTCTTTCACCTGGTTTGTCACCGGTGACATCCGTTTATCGACGGGCCATCGATCATTTACATTTCACACGATCGTGTGAAATACCCATAGCGGTAGAAGATTTGGATTTATTCGTACTTAATCTAGCAGTCCTCTGTACTTATCAGGGATACTCACACCCTTTAGCTTACCACTATCTTTATTCGCTTCAAGGGCCTCTTTGCCATAGTTGAAGTCTTTATTCAAATCAAAGTTGTTTATCAGCTCTATGGCTTGCGCTGATTTTGCCTTGTCTTCCAATATCTGGTCATCCATGAATCTGGAGGTAACATCGATGGCTGATTTAATATGGCCGATCTTTTCACCGATCTTCTCTTTCAATATGGCCAATGCCTTCTCTGCATCTCTGTCTAGCTCATCGTCACCTTTAAATGCTTTCATCGCACTGCTTACGGCTGACAATCCGGTAGTCACAGAATTATACAGGTCTTTCTTTGCCTCCAGGTCAAGCTTTGCATCTTCCAGCATGATACCGCTTTCTTCATAAGCCATATCCGCGAATTTGGTCAGCTTGTTCAGGTCGCCCACAATCGGCGTTACATTGTCAATGTATTCGCGGCAACGCAAAACATTGTTAGCATACAAGTCTATTTGCCTTGGATTGCCATTCTCGGTTTGCAGGATCTTCACTTTCTGCGCATTCATCTTCAGCTCCTTTTCTTTTTCCGTAAGTTTATCCATTAGCTCGCTTTGCTTGCCTTTCAGTTTGGCACCTTGCTGATAGAGTGTTTTCCGGTCCTTATATCCCTGGTCAATTTTTGCTTCCAGGATATTGAAAGGATTCAAGTCAATCGCAATACCAATCGTGTAATTGGCAATGAATTCGGAGAAATATTTCAATGCTCTCCAGAATTTTCTATTGGTAACGATCATCAGGAGGAAACCAAGCACCGCACCTCCGATGATGAGATTCACAAGATTCCAGGTAACAGTTAACAGCCATGGCAAAACAAATGTGAAAAAGCCATAGGCGAGTCCGGCGAACAGGGATAACCCGACAACCGTAGTGGCTACATTTTTAGGCTCGGAGAACCACCCAGGTTTTTTGATGTTCATTGGTGTGTTGTTCATGTTTTTAGGTTTTAGTGTATATGTTGTTTAATTTTTTCTATATCACTTGCTATACGTGCCTTCATTCTTTCCGATTCTAACTTATAAGCGCCGCTATTGCTTTCAATCTTCTCTTCATTTTCTTTTATCTCATCTTCCAGGGTAGCAATCCCCCGGCGCAGTTCATTGATCTCCCGGGATAATTGTTCAATACGGCTTGTTTTTTCACCCAATTCTTTTTTCTTCGTATGCACTTTTTCCTGCAGTGCCGCATCTACCGTTGAATCGAAATTGGATGCATCCGTATTCAAAACCCGGAGGTATTCAGCTGCGGTTGACAATAATTTCGTTTTATCCAAACCCTGCACACTCAGTCCTGCAAATGCCGCAGTGTATCTTGCTTTTTCATCCGGGATGCTATTCATAGCCTCAATCATTTTCGAGAACTCGAAATAATCAGGACCCGGAATGTTTGCTTCACGAAACAGCTTGTCGAAATACTGTAGGAACTTTACACTGTTTTCCAAAGAAGGGGAATATGATTTCCCTATGTCTGCATTTTCAGCGATATGTTCTATTGGTTTCACAGGTGGAGTTTTTTCGTCGCTTGATATATCCACGAACGCTGACAAAAATTTTTTTCCAATGCTTGCCATAATGGATGTTTTTTTAGGTGTTAGAAAATGCGATGTTTTGTTACATCATGTTATTGAAAACATTTGTTAGTTTATGTTCGGATCTGCTTTCTTTGTTTCTGCTGGGTTAAGGGCAATAATGATCCCCAGCCCGATAATCACGCATGCGATTACTTGGCGCATAACCTTAATAGTTTGCTTGATTGAATGAATTACTGATTCCCTGGCGAGGAATCTAATTCGGCTGAATCTTTACTGTTTTGGGAAAAATTTTACAGGCTGGAGATTTCCGGTATTCTTACCCTCTCAAGTAGACGGGAAGAAAAGTAATCCAGAAATGTGTGTTTCATAATCTTTGGAGATAGACTCCATTTGTTGATTGAAGCCGTAAAGATATATGGTTTTAAGATTCCATTAACGCTATTAGGACAAGCGGGACTTGAAATTGTCAGGCGGTAAAGTATGTGTGATGAACGGTAATATAACAGGGTTGGGCGAGCATATAGCTTGTTAAGCGGCAAATAAGAAATCTTTACTAGCGCCTGATTAACAAATATATATGAGGAAAAGTGCAATAAATTTGATCATGAGCTGTGTTAATTTTATTTATAAATGCTAACAGAAGACCAGGATGTTTAACTGCAATCAGTCTTCTAAACAAGATGAAGGGCCCTGATTTTTTCCAGCGGCTTTTTCATGCCTATAACAGTAATGAACAGGCTAAGTTGGCGAGATAAAAGTAGACATGCTATCGGCCCTGCTCATATACCAACCAGTTTCCAGGAGTTGATCAATTCCTTTTCATAAAACGAAGCCACAATAGTTTGGTTGCCGATTTTATTGATCCCGATGCACCAGGCGTTGACTGGAAAGAGCGAAAACAATTGATAGATGCGCAATCTGAAAGAGTAAAAAATTTAAGCCTCAAAAAATTTCTTTTGACCCTAAAGGGAATCTCGCAGAAATTGAATTTTCAAACAATGAGTTTG
>DAINQQ010000129.1:0-15377 GCA_036742645.1 Flavitalea sp. | reverse complement strand
TAAACTAATGAACGATAGTTTTTATCGCACTGTTAAATCACTCAAAATATATCCCCTCCTAATTTTTTTAAATAGGCATTTGGCTTTATCTTTGTCCACCAACATTGTAGACTTTTAGTTATGAGCCATACGTCGATGTTAATGTATCTCTCTTCCTGTTGTTGCAACACAAGTTGTTGTTGCTGTTGATCCCCACGTTGCTTGCCCGCTCTTAGAATCACATTAACATCTTAAAATAAAACACTTGGATATCTCTGTTGACAAATTATTATCCCAGATCGGGAGCCTTCCCATCAAAAACTCCCTGCATTTACTGGCTAATCAGTTTCCCGGCCGGGTCACTTTCTCTACCAGCTTTAGTATGGAAGACCAGGTGATCACACATGATATTTTGTCGAACAATATTCCCATCACTATATTTTCATTAGATACTGGTCGGCTGTTCCCGGAAACTTACTCGGTATGGAGCAGTACAAATGAAAAATATGTTACCCATATTAAAGCATACTATCCAAACCACGAACTGCTCGAAAATTTTATACAGGCGAAAGGTCCCAACTCATTTTATGAATCTGTAGAAAATCGCAAGGAATGCTGCTTCATTCGGAAGGTCGAACCGTTGAAGAGAGCTCTTCACGGAAATGCCTTATGGGTCACAGGTTTGCGTGCCGAGCATTCTCCCGATCGTAAAGACCTTCCCGTGCTCGAATGGGATGAAAGCAATAAAATATTAAAATATCATCCCCTGTTACATTGGTCAACTGAGGACATTCGGAATTATATCAGCGACCAGAATATTCCTTATAATCCTTTACACGATAAAGGATTTATCAGCATTGGCTGCGCACCCTGTACAAGAGCGATCAAACCGGGTGAAGATTTTCGTGCCGGCCGGTGGTGGTGGGAGGATCAAAGTAAAAAGGAATGCGGACTGCATGTACATGCGGAACCGGTAGCTGAACAATCATTAAAAAGTTTAGTGCAATAAAACTGTATGAGTAAGTATCATCTAGATTATTTAGGCCAGCTTGAATCCGAAGCCATCCATATCATGCGCGAAGTGGCTGGCCAATTCGAGCGGCCGGCATTGTTGTTCTCTGGCGGAAAAGATTCAATAACGCTGGTGCATCTTGCATTGAAAGCCTTTCGTCCAGGCCAAATACCTTTTCCTCTTGTACATATTGACACGGGACATAATTTCCAGGAAGCCCTGGATTTCCGGGATGAACTTGCAGAATCTGTTGGGGCAAAATTGATTGTACGCAAAGTAGAAGATACCATCAAACAAAAAAGACTTACTGAACAAAAAGGAAAGTTCGCCAGCCGCAATCAACTCCAGACTTACACTTTATTAGATACAATCGAAGAATTTGAATTCGATGCATGCATCGGCGGCGCACGGCGTGATGAAGAAAAGGCAAGAGCGAAGGAAAGAATATTTTCTGTGCGTGATGAATTCGGGCAATGGGATCCCAAACTACAAAGACCTGAGTTATGGAACACATACAATGGTAAGATCCATAAAGGCGCTAACGTAAGAGTATTTCCAATCAGCAACTGGACAGAATTGGATGTTTGGAATTATGTCCAGCGCGAGAAAATTGAATTGCCTTCGATCTATTTTGCACATGAGCGTGAAGTGCTGGAACACGAAGGCCAGCTCGTGGCGACTTCTCCATTCATCCGGCTTGACGAAGGCGATAAAATATCGGTGAAAAAGGTAAGATACCGCACCGTTGGAGATATGACCTGTACTGCAGCGGTAGAATCAAACGCATCAACAATCGATGATATCATAAAAGAAATCATAGCCACAAGAACGAGCGAACGTGGAGAAACAAGAATCGACGACCGGGTTTCAGAAGCGGCTATGGAAGACAGGAAGAAGAATGGGTATTTCTGATGTACGATGTTAGATATGGGATGTACGGAGTACGAAGTACGAACCCAGGGTGGATGCATGATTGATTGACTATAGATTGAATGTTCATTTTGAATTCTTAATTCTGAATTCTTCAAAAAATAAACAAAGGGATCAAATGGATTTACTAAGATTTATAACTGCTGGCAGTGTTGACGATGGCAAGAGTACGCTCATCGGGAGATTGTTATATGATAGTAAGTCTATCATGGTTGATCAACTTGAAGCAATCGAGCGGCAAACCAAGAATCGTGAAGAAGGTGAGATTGATCTTGCCTTACTGACGGACGGACTTCGTGCAGAACGCGAGCAGGGCATCACCATCGATGTTGCATATAAATATTTCTCGACCCCGAAGAGAAAATTCATCATTGCAGATGCACCAGGGCATATTCAGTATACGCGAAACATGATTACTGGAGCTTCAAATGCGAATTTAATCATCATCCTCGTGGATGCACGACATGGTGTTGTAGAACAAACACGCCGTCATTCAATCATAGCTTCGCTGCTGGGAATTCCGCATGTGGTTGTTGCAATTAACAAAATGGACCTTGTTGGTTACTCGCAGGATGTTTTCAACAATATTATTATCGACTATTCCGAAGTAGCAAAGGCCCTGAACCTGAAAGACGTTACATATATTCCAATCAGCGCATTGAATGGAGACAATATCGTTGATCGTTCGGATAAGATGCCTTGGTATGAGGGCGACTGCCTGCTCGAACATCTCGAGAACATCCATGTTGAAAATGATATCAATCTCACAGACCCGCGTTTTTCTGTTCAGTATGTGATACGCCCTCAGACAGAGGAGCTGCATGACTATAGGGGATATGCCGGGCAGATCAATAGCGGTATCTATTCCAAAGGAGATAAGATAACGGTTTTACCTGCAGGGCTTACCAGCAGTATCAAGTCTATAGAAATTGGCGGGGAAGAAGTCGAAGAGGCGTTCGCACCCCAGAGCATTGTATTGCAGCTGGAAGACGACATTGACATCAGCAGAGGAGACGTAATTGTGAAATCAGATAACCTGTCACCGGTGGCACAGGAGCTTGATGTATTGTTATGCTGGATGGATAATAAGCCGCTCGTTCCCGGCAATAAGTATTTTTTTCAAATCAACAGCAGGATAGTGCGAAGTGTGGTGAAGGAGATAGAATACAGGTTGGATGTAAACACGCTGCAAAAAGATTATGGTCCATCACAGGCTACATTAAATGATATCATCAAAGCAAAAATAAAAACAGCTTCCCCTGTTTCCTATGATCCTTATAAAAAATTGCAGGTGAATGGAAGCGCAATATTAATTGATGAAACAAGTCATGTTACGGTAGGAGCCTGCATGATCCAATAATAAAAAAAACCAGTAATGAAAGAGATCGCCATCAACGAGTCATTCTTACAAAAGTTGCATGATCACAAAAAGAATGGCCTGGTCAATTTTCCTGATAAAGAACTGGCTGAAGAATTCATCACCCAACTCTTCAACCTGTTATTCATACCATCAGTGGGAAAACAGAGTTCCGTTAAAGAACTTGGAAAGGAATTCGAATCACTAAAGAGTCACTTATCGAGCCTTGTTTATGATGTATTACAAGATGGAGAGAAGGCACAACAGGTATCATCTGGTTTTTTTGGAAGACTTCCTGAGATATATGACATGCTTCTAAAGGATGGTGAAGCGATATTGAAATTTGATCCTGCAGCGAAATCATTGCAGGAAGTTATCGTAGCGTACCCCGGTTTTTATGCGATCGCTGTCTACCGATTATCTCACGAACTCTGGGAACAAGAAGTAAATGTTCTGCCACGATTGTTCACGGAGTATGCTCATAGCAAAACAGGAATCGACATTCATCCAGGTGCCAGGATTGGTGAGTATTTTTTCATTGATCATGGAACCGGCATTGTGATTGGTGAAACCACGGTGATTGGAAATAACGTAAAAATTTACCAGGGCGTTACAATTGGTGCGCTCAGTGGTTCAATTCCAGGTACCAAACGTCATCCAACAATCGAAGATAATGTGATCATTTATTCCGGAACGACGATCGTGGGAGGAGAGACTGTGATAGGACATGACAGTATCATTGGAGGAAATGTATGGCTTACTTATAGCATTCCACCGTCTTCCGTTGTATATCATCAAAGTGAGCTTGACGCGAAGGAAAATTTTTCATTCGCACAATCGGCGGATTATTTTATATAATATTTTGAAACCCGATGGGAAATAGAACACAGCAATATGGAAAAGTAATTCTTGCAGGCGCAGGCCCGGGTGATCCAGATCTCATCACCATCAAGGCTGTTCGCTATTTGCAACAAGCGGATGTTGTATTGACTGACAGACTGGTGAGCAACGAGATCCTCGAACAATATGTGAACAGCGACGCTGAGATCATTTATGTCGGAAAACAATGTCGCACAGGGCCCTCCACGCCGCAGGCAACGATCAACGAATTGTTGGTTATGCACGCCGCAGAAGGAAAACTTGTCGTGCGTTTGAAAGGTGGAGATGTGTCTATTTTCTCAAATATTCTCGATGAGTTGCAAACGCTTGCCGAGAACAAAATCCCTTACGAGATCATACCGGGCGTAACTGCTGCGCTGGGAAGTTCTGCCTATACAGGTATTCCTTTGACGGCAAGAGGATATTCCACTGCAGTTAGGCTGCTTACATTTTATAAATCTGATGTAGTCAGTCCGGAATACTGGAAGGAGTTGGCGGCAACGGATGATACACTGGTTTTTTATATGTCGTCAGAAACACTGAGTGGTGTTGTTGAAAATCTTGTCAAAAATAATATCGCTCCGCATAAGTTATTAGCGGTGGTAGAACAAGCGACTACTCCTTTGCAAAATGTATACACCTGTAGCCTTTACGAATATGAGCTCGCGTTCAGGGATCGGAGTTTCTTATCTCCATCATTGATCATTATTGGGAAAGTAGTGGGTTTGCACGAACAGTTCAGATGGCTTGAGAACAGTGGCGGGCGTGAAAACTATTTCACTACTTTAAAGAATCGGGTAAATGTTAATCAAAATTTGGTGGCATAGGATGAGCGCAGTGATACTTCCATATTATCCAAAGCTGATTATGGGAATTGCAAAATATGTATTTAGGAAATTAATTGTTGTTTTAAAAGATAAGCGTTGAATAAACTAAGTACCATGCTACCGGCTTCGAAACTGAAAATAATACAGGACCTCATCGCTTCTTCAACAAAGGAAGAATTGATCTGGATTAACGGGTATCTGTCCGGCGTTTTATCTGCTGGTGCGGAACCTGCCAATGAGCCTGTAGTTGCGAAGCCTGCCGTCAATAAAATCACTATTGCTTACGGCACCGAAACAGGCAATAGTAAAAAGCTGGCAACGAATTTTGCAGCAACAGCAAAGAAAAGCGGAATCAATGCGAAATTGGTGAGTCTTGACCAATACAGGCTAAATGACCTTGCAAAAGAAGAATACTTCTTTACAATTATTAGTACACAAGGCGATGGCGAACCACCCGCAGCTGCGAAGAAATTTTACGATCATATTCATCAGAATGGTTTCAACGTAAATCATCTTAAATATGGTGTGCTTGCTTTAGGCGACACTTCCTATCCTTTGTTTTGTAAGGCAGGTGAAGATGTGGACGCACAATTGCAGAAACTTGGTGGCGAGAGAGTCGTATCCCTTCATAAATGCGATACAGACTTTGAGTCTGATGCGGGCAATTGGTTCACGCATGTAATATCTAAGTTAAGTGGTAACGGTTCTCCTGCTCCCGCTGTCTCACCTCCTGTTGCAAAGAAATCCGGGAAAAAAGTTTATACCGGCTCCATTCTGAAAAATATCAATCTGAACGATAGGGGCTCGAATAAACAAACGCACCACATAGAAATAGCTGCGGACGAACTTGAATATTCGCCCGGTGACTCTATCGGAATCGTACCGAAAAATCCAGCTCATATTGTACAATCAATAATCTCGTTGACAGGTATTGACGAAAATAAAGAACTGACTTACCGGAATGAGAACGTTAGCATATTGAACCTTCTTCAAAACAAGCTCAATATTGTTTACATGCCTGAAAGAGTTGTGAAACAATATGCAGCAATTGTGCAGCAGGATATTCCGGAAACGAAAATCAGCCTTCTTGACCTTTTGAAGATATATCCTGTTAAAAACACTTCACAATTTGAAGAGGTGATTGGCATTCTTGAACCAATAACACCGAGACTATATTCAATTGCATCTTCAAGGGAAGCACACGGAGACGAAGTACACCTAACAGTTGCTCGTGATTTTTTTCAAGTCAACAACGAAAAGAAGGTCGGACTGGCTTCGGATTACCTATGCCAATTGCCCGAGAATGGCGAGCTTGAATTTTATGTGCACAAAAATGACCAATTCAGACTGCCTGCTCCGGACAAGGATGTGATCATGATCGGTCCGGGAACAGGTATTGCCCCGTTCCGTTCATTTCTCGCGGAACGTGATTCAACAGGTGCCGGTGGAAGAAGCTGGCTATTCTTCGGCGACCAGCATTTTGTTACTGACTTTTTGTATCAGTCTGAATTGCAGAATTGGCTTGAAACGGGTGTGCTGAGCAGGCTAAGTGTTGCATTTTCGAGGGATAAAAAAGAGAAAGTATATGTACAGCATAAAATGATCAACCACGCGGCTGAGTTTTATCAATGGCTCGACAACGGGGGTTATGTATATATATGCGGTGCGAAAGAGCCGATGAGCGTTGACGTGGAAAGTACTTTGTTGCTGATCATTCGCCAGTATGGAAATAAATCTTTGCAGGAAGCGAATGACTACCTGGACGCGATGAAGGCAGAAGGAAGGTATTTGAAAGATGTGTATTGAATATATGGGATGGTAGATGTGAGATGTACGAGGTTTGAAGTACAAAATAGGAAAATCCTGCCCGGGACGATTTAGGAATAACATAAAATATTTATAGTCCGATCATGTCAGAAAAAAACTTATCGCCGATTGAGAAAATAAAGGTAGAGAGCGATGGATTGCGCGGTACTATTGTACAGAGTCTCCATAATGAGATCACTGGTGCTATCAGCGAAGACGACCAGGCGTTGATCAAATTTCATGGTATGTATCAACAGGATGATCGTGATCGCCGTGATGAACGCGCAGAAAAAAAATTGGAACGGCTGTATTCCTTTATGATTCGATTGCGTTTGCCAGGTGGCTTTCTAACTCCAGAACAATGGATCGCGACGCACAATATCGCTGGCGAAAATACAACAGGTGTCATCAAGATTACCACACGGCAAACATTGCAACTGCATGGCCTGTTTAAGTCAAAGATTAAACCTACCATTCAGGCATTCAACAGCGTAAAACTTGATTCCATCGCAACCTGTGGTGATATCAACCGGAACGTTTTATGCAGCTCCCATCCCAAACAATCCGAGATTCACCAGGAAGTATTTGAATATGCCGACAAGATCAGTCAATTATTAATGCCGAAAACAAGGGCTTATTATGAAATATGGCTTGATGAAGAAAAGCTTCTCGACAAAAAACAGGAAGAAGATCCATTATATCAAGACCGATACCTTCCAAGAAAATTCAAGATTGGAATCGTTATTCCCCCGAATAATGATATAGATGTTTTGGCAAATGATATTGGACTTATTGCTATCATCGAGAAAAATAAACTCAAAGGATTCAATATTGCCATCGGTGGTGGGCTTTCTACAACTCACGGTAATCCCGAAACGTATGCAAGGCTTGCCAGCGTTATCGCATTTGTGGAACCAGGCGAAAAGGCATTGAAAGCTATTTACGAAATACTTACGATTCAACGGGACTACGGTAACCGCAGCGACAGAAAGCTCGCGAGGTTAAAATACACCGTTGACCGGATGGGAACCGAATGGTTCAGGAAGGAATTAGAAAGAAGGATTGGGTTTGATTTGGAAGATCCAAAACCATTTAGTTTTTCCCACAGGAAAGATTACTATGGTTGGGAACAGAATCATGAAGGTTTATGGTATTACACCGTGTTCGTCGAAAATGGAAGAGTATTGGACGATGAAAAGGTAGCATTGAAATCAGCACTACTCGAAGTGGCAAAAACGGGCAAGGCGAATTTCCGTTTTACCTGCAATCAAAATGTGATTCTTAGCGATATCAAAAAGGAAGACAAAAAAGTGATCCAGGAAATACTTGAGAGGTTCCAGATCATTGATCATACGGATAACGCATCTGTTATCAGAAAAAATTCAATGGCGTGTGTGGCGTTCAACACTTGCCCGCTTGCGCTCGCGGAAGCACAGCGTTATTTACCGACGCTTATCACCAGGATTGAACCCATCCTTGCGAAACATCAGTTAAGCGATGAAGATATCATCATCCGTATGACCGGATGCCCCAACGGATGCGGACGGGCGTATGTTGCGGAAATCGGTTTTGTAGGCACATCGTATGGCAGGTATAACCTGCACATTGGAGGTGATCATTACGGATTGCGGCTGAACAAGATCTATCGCGAAAACCTTGATGAACCCGCGATCCTGCAGGAGTTGGATGACCTGTTAGGTTCTTTTACAAAAGAAAGAAAGAAAAAAGAATCGTTTGGTGATTTTGCGGTTCGTAAGCAATTAATAAATGAAGCAGTAGCACCGGCGTAACGAGATAGTCATAATATTCAAATTGGATACATGAATATTTTTCAGCAATTATCTGCGGCGAGCAGCTATAAAAGCACTCACGCAGCAAGAGTGTTTTATTTTCATAATATCGATGCACGAAAAAGCGCGAAATAATGTACGCTAATTAACACGAATTGAAAATTATAGGGCATTAAGCATTAAATTGAAATTTTGGAACAGCCGGTCAAAGAAAATATCACAATTCAGGAAGATAAGGGAATGAACAACCTTTTTCCGGTCTTTCTTAAACTGGAAACCTTATCTGTGTTGGTTGTTGGGGGCGGAAAGGTAGGCGCTGAAAAGCTTTCAGTCATTCTACAGAATTCACCAGCGACTTCCGTACGGCTTGTTTCAATTACTGTCAGTGATGATATTCGCCGCTTGGCTGATGACGTGGAGAATGTCGAGTTAATTCAGCGGCCTTATCTCACCAGCGATCTTGATCTGGTCGACATTGTGATCATTGCAATAGACGATCATGAAGTGAGTAGTCAGATAAGAGACGAAGCAAAAAGTCGCGGTAAACTGGTAAATGTTGCCGACAAACCTGAGCTTTGCGATTTTTATTTAAGTTCAATTGTACAAAAAGGTGATTTGAAGGTGGCAATATCAACGAATGGAAAATCCCCTACCACTGCCAAGAGGTTGAAAGAAGTCTTACAGGAGGCACTCCCCGATGAATTGAATTCAGTGATCGACAATCTCTATAAAATAAGGACAAAGCTTAACGGCAATTTCGAGTACAAGGTTAAGAAATTAAACAGGCTTACCAAAGTACTCGTTGAAAAGGATTCTGTTGACAAGGATACAAGATGGAGAAAGATTGCTACGTATTCTCTGATAGGTTTTGCCCTGATGCTGATCGGCCACTTTATTTTTTCGTATCTGCCTTTTCGGCAAATCGCAGACGATACCTCGAAATGGTACCAGACACTGGATAAAAACTTTCACTGGATGGTACTCGCCGGCTTTCTTGCCCAATTGGTAGATGGTGCGTTGGGCATGGGTTATGGCGTAACAAGTGCAACGATTCTAAATTCCGCTGGCATTTCTCCCGCAGCAATCAGCGGTAGCATCCACACGGCAGAAATGTTTGCCAGCGGTGCTTCCGGCTATAGTCATTACCGATTTGGTAATGTCAACAAAAAATTATTCAAGGCGCTGTTGATACCTGGCATCATAGGAGCTATCCTGGGTGCAATATTGTTAACCAAGCTGGGACAAACACATTTAGTATATCTACGGCCGATTATGGCGGTGTATACTTTATTGCTGGGCCTGAGAATCATTGTGAATGCCTTCAGGAAGCAACGGACACAAAAGAAGTTTAAGCGTTATGGAATTCTCGCAGGTGTGGGAGGCTTTCTCGATTCTTTCGGAGGAGGTGGATGGGGACCTATTGTAACAACAACCTTAATTACCAAAGGCCGTAGCCCTCGGTTTGTGATAGGATCTGTGAGTCTGACAGAGTTCTTCGTCACACTTGCAAGCGCTTTTACATTTTTTACTTTGCTGGGAGTCACGCACTGGCAGGTGATACTGGCATTGGTGATTGGAGGATTGGTGGCAGCACCCATCGCGGCTAAGCTAGCTGGAAAATTGCCTCGCAAAACGTCTTTTATTTTACTCGGAGCCTTGGTTATTTTCTGGAGTATCCGCATTTTGGTGAAGGTTTTATAGTATAGATTAAGTACGAAGTTTGAAGTACGAAGTGCGGGGGCTCGATGAAGTTAGAAGTGCGATGTAAGTTAAATTTATGATCGTTTCATTCAATTGGTGGATGGGGTGGATATGCAGGCCGCTACATTGGGTGTTCCTCTCGGAAATGCGATCGGACCAACCGAGCTTGATATTGCGAGTGTGGAAATCACACCTGGTGCAGCATCTGCATTATATGGTATGAATGCTATCAATGGCATGGCCAACCTCATCACCAAAAGCCCATTCCTTTACCAGGGATTGAGCCTTTATCAAAAGACAGGTATCAACCATGTTGATGGTAAAGACAGGGATCCAAGCATCCTTACAGAAACAGCTTTCCGATGCACAAAGGCATTTAATAACAAATGGGCCTTTAAAGTAAATGGAAGCTACATGCGTGCAACAGATTGGCTTTCGAGCAGTACAACGGATCAAAATCCCAATAACCGCAGCACCGCCAATCCGTCGTTCCCAGAACTTGCAGGCGACAATAACCCCGCATATGATGCATGGAACAAGTATGGTGACGAAAATAACAATGCCGTTACTGTCAGTGGTGTTCAATACCAGGGAAGGAATCAAACGTTCCTTGTTCGCAGAACCGGGTACTAGGAAAAGGATGTTGTAAATCCAATTGTCGATAACCTGAAACTTGATCTCGCTCTACACTATCGTGCAGGCGAGAGCGCGGAATTATCTTACGGGTATCGAGTTGGTAAAATGGATGGAGTTTTTCAACGTGGAATAAAATACAACTCTATAACGTCGTCGTTCAGAACCACAGGCTCGAGCTGAAAGGAACAAATTATTTTATCCGGACGAAATTGTTTCCATCTGGAATCACCTCGTATATTCTAACGTCAGCGCCCACCAATACATTCACAAACTTTACTTCCTTTGACAAATCGAGCTGTCCTTCAGCATGATACATCCTGCTGTCTTGTCAGCCACGCGCCACCGGTTGCAGGAGCATTTGCAATTCCTGCATTGACATGATCCCAATTGTTTATTCCAATGATTGTATTCTTCAGGTTTTCGAATTCCGGAGTTCCGGGTTCTACTCTTCCCTGGTCTGCTACCTGCCTGGCAACTTTCATCGCGCTTGCCAAGTCCACACCATTGTTCAGTTGCGTTTGCAAGGAAGACTTGAAGACATCGCGCCAGGAATTGTTTGAACGGTGAGTGAGATCCAAATTATCGGATAAAGGTTTTGCACTGTATGAATCTCCCGTATTCTCAATTGAAACATAGGTCGATTTTTCCAAGCCTCTTGATAAGCGCACGGAACCGGGTGGAAAAAATGTTTACTATAAAAAATATGGCGGCTTTCTACAGCTCACCAAAACTTTCTTTGACGAGAGATTGAAATTATTTGGTTCGCTACGTTATGATCATAACCTTGAGTTTGATCCCAAGTTCAATCCAAGATTCGCGGTCGTTTATACGTTAGCTGAGAAACATAATTTTCGCGCATCAATTCAGAATGGGTTTAGATTTCCCGCACTCTTCGAAGCATTGTCTTTCGTAAACAATGGGAATGTGAGAAGAGTGGGAGGTTTGCCTTACATCAACGAAGGACTGGGCTATCTCGAGAATTCTTATACATTGGCATCAGTAAATACTTTCAATGCCGCTGTGAACAAGGACGTCACAAACGGGATGACGGCTAACAACGCGGCATTGAAAAACAAGGCGCTATTAGAAATCACAAACCTGTCGCCTACGCGTCCTGAACGCATTGTCTCTTTAGAGGTGGGATACAAAAGCATTTTGTTGAACAACAAACTCGTGTTGGACATTGACGCCTACACGAACAAATATGACGGGTTCCTTGGCCAGGTGGAAGTAGCCGTACCGGCTTCTGATAAAGTCGGAACTGATGCATCGGTAGCGGATATGCTTGCGGCAAACAGGTCGAAACAGACGAGATACCGGGTTTTCACCAATGCGAAAAATACCTACAATAATTTTGGTTCTTCGCTCGGGGTCACATATAACTTTTACAAAAAATTTACCGTATCAGGGAATATCAACTTCAATGACATTGTTTCGAATACGAGCAGCGACGTTTTTGTAACGGGATTCAACATACCGAAATGGTCAACCAACCTTTCCTTTGGAAACAGGGAAGTATTTAAGAATGTTGGATTCAATATCGTTTGGCGATGGCAGGATGCCTTGCTGTGGGAAAGCCCACTGGCCAATGGGGTAGTACCTGCCTACAATACATTGGATGCACAGGTGACTTTGAGGGTTCCAAAGATCAAGACAAATTTCAAAATGGGAGGTTCCAACATCTTCAATCAGCGGTACATTCAATACGCTGCTGGGCCTACTATCGGCGGTTTGTATTATGTGGCAATTACTGTGGATGGTTTATTCAATAAACAGATACTGTCGCGCCTTTTCCTATTCATTTTATGCCGGCTTGTTCAATAAGCCGGCTTTTTTTTGCCGGATTGCACGGATTAAATACATTATCGTCACAGAGGCTTTTTATCCGTGTTAATCTGTGTAATCCGTGGCAACCAACCTGCGATTATTCCTCTTCATGCTTTACATTTGCCAAAATCGTTTCCATGATAAATATAGAGGTAAACCGTGTTCACGAAGAATTCGGATTTGAGGCGACGGATGCTTACGGCCATACGGTGAAAATTGATACCAGTCCGGAAACTGGTGGGACGAATTTCGGAGTAAGGCCGATGCAATTATTGCTAATGGCACTAGGCGGTTGCAGTGGAATCGATATCGTTTCTATATTGAAGAAACAGCGACAGGAAATAACTTCCTTTCAAACGAAAATAGAAGGCGAGCGCGAGCAGGGCGTTGAACCTTCGCTCTGGACCACTATCAATCTTGTCTTTGAGCTAAAAGGAAACATCGACCCGGAAAAAGCAAAACGAGCCTGCCAGTTATCTCTTGAAAAATATTGCTCTGTCGCCGAAACCATTCGTCGGGCCGGATGCAAATTTAATTGGGAAGTAAGGGTGAATACTCAACAGTGAACAGTGAACAATGAACAGTGAACAATGAACAATGAACAATGAACAATGAACAATGAATAATGAAAATAATAGTGAACTCGTGAAGCCTTGAACTGGTGAACACCCGAACTCATAAACTGAAGAACAACTACCACTTAACAAATTGAACTAAGAACAACATACAAGCGATGCATAAACAGACACAAGCGATCCGTACGCGGGCTGATATTACCAATGAGATGGAACATTCAACTCCATTGTACCTCACCAGTAGCTTTACATTTGACAACGCAGCGGAGATGCAGGCCGCCTTCGCCGATCAGAGTGATGATAATATTTACAGCCGCTTCAGTAATCCGAGCGTCCAGGAATTCATTGACAAAATGTGTTTGCTTGAGGGAGCCGAAGATGGCGTTGCAACTGCAACAGGTATGAGTGCCGTGTTCTGTTCTTTCATGGCGCTTTTGAAACAGGGTGATCATATTCTTTCATGCAATGCAATATTCGGAAGCACTCATACATTACTCACGAAATTTCTTCCCCGCTTTGGCATAGAATCTTCTTATGTAGATGCGAATAAACCGGAAGAATGGGAAGCAGCCATTCAGCCCAATACAAGAATGATCTTCCTGGAAACTCCGACCAATCCCGGACTCGAATTGATCGACCTTGAGTGGGTTGGACAACTTGCAAAGAAGCACAATCTCATATTGAATGTTGACAATTGTTTTGCTACACCATTTAATCAAACACCGATTCAGTACGGTGCTCACCTGGTGGTACATTCTGCTACAAAATGGATAGATGGACAGGGAAGAGTATTGGGTGGAGTGATTGTTGGAAACGCAGATCTTATTTATGATATCTATTTGTTCGCACGCAATACTGGTCCATCATTATCGGCATTCAATGCATGGGTGTTAAGCAAAAGTCTTGAAACCCTGGATGTTCGTATGGAAAGGCATGCATCCAATGCATTGTACATCGCAGAAAAATTAGAGTCGCATTCAAAAATCCAATGGTTGAAATATCCTTTCTTACCAAGTCATCCTCATCACCAAATCGCGAAAAAGCAAATGAAAGATGGCGGCGGGATTGTTTGTTTTGAATTAAAAGGAGGAATTGACAGCGGAAGAAATTTTCTGAATAATCTGAAAATGTTGTCACTTACTGCGAATCTGGGTGACACTCGTAGCATCGCGTCACATCCAGCCAGTACAACCCATGGAAAACTTTCGGAACAGGAACGTTTGTCTGTAAATATTACGCCCGGCCTCATACGAATTTCTGTAGGACTCGAGAACCGGGACGATATCTTACACGATATTTTACAGGCCCTGGAAAATTCCTGATTGATCTATAAAACAGAAATATCTGGTTCGCCTGCACACCTGAAGATTAATTTAGAAGTCACATTGTGTGTTTTGTCGAGATACTAATAAACATTCGAGGTTATTTCTATGATACCGGTGTGAGCGATTCTGGTAAAGTACCACTCTAACAAACTTGTATTACCTGCATATTCAACAAAGCACCTAATTTTTTAATTTTCGAAGCAACATGCCTGATACCCACAGCGCAATGGTGTGCAGGGCCATGTTGATTCCATTCGTTTACAAATCTCCGGGCTCCAATGGGAAATTTGTAACGGCTATTAGTATTTCCGATTTGCAATATTGGCCCGGCCACAGACCGTCCTTCGGCAACAAGTAACAATAATTCTCCCTTTCCATTTTCAACAACGGAAAGACAGGTGATGTCACCATGCTTCACCGCCATCTCCACAGACAAACCTCTTCCTACCTTTCCATGATACACCTTAAGCGGCCGCACTTTCGTTTTTCCCTCTGCGATCGAGATATGTCCGGGTCCATCGTGACCCATTAATACAACATCATCTTTAAAATCCATAGCATAATATTCGGTGAACGATCCGCCCGCACCGAAACTGTCCATGATCTTCATCGCTTGTGCATTCTTGATCTCGTACTCACCGGCCACGGGCACTCCTTTAGAGGTGAGCAAAGAATTACCCAGGATGTTTGAACTTATGGCATCCTCGTTTTTCTTATTGCCAGTGCCTTTATA
>DAINQQ010000128.1:0-15378 GCA_036742645.1 Flavitalea sp. | reverse complement strand
CGCACAAGGCGAGAATTGAAGTGGCTTCTGCAGTGGGCCGGGGAACTTTTTTTACGATCACTTTTCCAATGGCATAAAAAAAATCCGGAACGCCCGGATTTTTGCCTGTACCGTCCCTGGCTGCCAAAATCGTTTGCTTTTTTAACTTCCTAAGTCCATAGTCGTAACGAGCCCATTTGTAACGGCATCGATGTCGATACTGGTGAACAAAATTTCTGAAACGCAGAAATATTGGCTTATCGAATTCCACGGGATTCTCTGTGTTCCTCCTGTGCAACCATCTGTGTCCTCCTGGTTATTGAAACATATATCTCGACCTTTCTTTGATATAGTCCTTTTTAACCACGGAGAAACACAGAGGATGCACAGACGAATACAGGGGCTTGACAAAAGATTCTCACGGATGACGTCATGCGGGAAGCATGCCGGATACCCGGATGGGCTATGACTCAAACGCAGAATTTACCGCTAATGATAGGAGGACGAGAATAGACACACTATTTCTAAGAATCGCGAAAATCCTTGTTTATAGTTTTTTGATTTGATTATGGCTTATTACCAAATTCTGTACCGCTGAAAATATTTTGTGCCTTACGAAAATCTAAATGATTAATTTGTAGTAATTTAGAGTCATCTGTGCCAGATTCTTAAGATACATTTTGTGGCATAGAAGTTTAATATTTGTATTAGAAAATCTACAGTTATGCGATCCATCTGGAGCGGGGCCATTGGGTTTGGCCTTGTGAATATTCCGGTCAAACTATTCAGCGCTGTTCAACAAAGTGATCTTGATCTCGACATGCTCGATAAAAAAGATCATGCTAATATTCGTTTTAAGCGTGTGAATGAAAAAACAGGCAAAGAGGTCGCCTGGGAAAATATTGTTAGAGGATATAACCTCGATGGTCAGTACGTTATTTTATCAGATGAAGATTTCAAGAAAGCAAGTCCTGAAAAAACAAAGATTATTGAAATAGCAGAATTTGTTGATGAAGACAAGGTCGATTCAATGTACTTTGAAACACCTTATTATCTTGAACCGCAGAAAGCCGGCGTTAAGGCGTATGGATTGCTTCGCGATGCTTTAAAGAAGTCTGGAAAAACAGGTCTCGCCAGCTTTGTACTGCGTACGAAAGAAAGTTTAGCTTTGATTAAACCAATTGACAAGATATTGATTCTCCAAAAAATCAGGTATGAACAGGAGATACGCAAACCCGAAGGCCTTGAGATACCTGATGCGGAAAGCAAACCGGCTGAACTCAAGATGGCCATTGCCTTAATAGATCAGCTTTCTTCACCGAAGTTTGACATTTCAAAATACAAGGACACTTACTCTGATGAATTAATGAAGCTTATTGATGCAAAAGCTAAGGGAAAGAAAATCGTTGCTCCAACGATGCGTGTGGTTCATTCCAAATCGAAGGATCTGATGGAACAGCTTAAAGCAAGTCTTGAAACCAAGAAAAAGAAAGCTTCCTAATCATACGACCAGGAAGCTTCGATCCATTAGTTCAATTTCAATTTTCCGGCATCCTGTTCTTCATACCTTTCCTTATTGGCTATCGCCTTAAGCATTTTGAAGTATACAACCATCTTGCTTGAATGACTGTTCCAGTAATGTGCATCTTCTGTGCTAACCTTGATCAGGCAAAGCTTGGGATCGTCGATCCCTAACGGAAACCACGCTTTCAATAAAGGGTTCCAAAGTTCCTCGATTTGTTTCTTGTTAACAATGATCGTACAGGAACCCTTAACCGAAACATAAACGTTCTTCCCCGGATGCGCGTATATCAGTGTAACGGAATTGTCTCGGGAAACTTCCTGGATCTTTTCGGAATACTCGTTGGTGAAAAACCAGGCATTTCCCTCGTCATCGATTTTTACAGTTGACATGGGACGACTGAAAATGTTATTGGAATCGTCTATAGTGGTAAACATGCAGATGTTTACGCTTTCCACCAAATCTTTAAATTTTTTTACAGCATCTTCGCTGCTTAATTCCTGACTCATAATTAAAGGGTTTAAATGTTTTTGTTAAGCTGCTATCCTTCTTTTTCGTTGGTGGGTGAAATGATATAACAGACCACCAAACATGGGAATAGCAATTACTAATATTAACCAAAAAGATTTCTGATACTTCTTTAATTCCTCCGGCCCTGCTCCGCTCACTTCAATAATTGAGAGTATCCAATAAATCGCGCCTAAAGCAAGACCCCCGTACATTACGGGAATCGCATAAGGATAATCATTCGCCATTAAGAACAAGGCGATAATAAAAATTATATGGCTAATGATCCCAAGGATGAATAATACTTTTCTGAGATTTTTCATCGTTAATAGTTTAGCTGCTTTGATCCTCTTCAGCTCCTTGCTCACCCCTTAATTTATACGAATCTTATGCCATACTGTTATGAATCAAAACAATAGCCAAGCTTAAAAATTCAATCATTAGGTATCCAAATAAGACTCCGGAACTTCTTTCGCCTCACTTTTAATCACGAAGACAGCCGTTTCATTCGGAACAATCGCTTTACCTGTTTCAATAGCGTAATACTTGGTGAACTCAGCCCCGAAATATAGAATGAGGGACGAATAGTATACCCACGACAAAATGATCACGATAGACGCAGCAGCTCCAAAGGTTATACCCATTTCGGACCGTCCCAGGTAATAGCCAATGGCCAACTTTCCAAGTAAGAAAAGTAACGAAGTAAAGCCGGCTCCGATCATGGCTTCCTTCCATTGTATTTTCGCATCGGGTAGCACTTTGAAAATGACAGCAAATAATCCGCTGATAATTACAAAAATGATAAGGACATTAACCACGTAAAAAAGATATATGGTGTAATTCTGAAAAAAACGGAATAGTTTGTCACTCATGACTTCAATCAGTGCGTTAATGATCAATGAGACCAACAAAATAAACCCCATACTAACTACCAATGAAAAAGAGATCAGCCTGTTCATTAAAAACTTTAACCACCCTTTTTTAGGTTTCGGTTTTACTGACCATATATAGTTGATGGAGTCCTGTATCTCGGTAAAAACACCCGTAGCACCAATAATTAAAACAACAAAGCCGATAATTGCACCAATAGTCCCATGCTCTGTCTGGCTAATGTTCTGGATTATTGTTTGAATTTGTAGGGCTGCCTCACTCCCTACCAGGTCTTTGATCTGCCCATATATCTTTCCCTGAACGGCTTGCCTACCGAAGAAGATACCTGCCAACGATATGATAATAAGGAGCAGCGGACCAATGGCATAAATGGTATAGTAGGACAGGGATGCGCTTAATTTGAATGCATTGTCTTCAATAAATCCATTAAAGGTCCTTTTCAGTACCCTTCCAAATAATCTTAGTTTCTTCATAATAAGCGTTCCTTAAACAACTAGCAAATACATGCCATAGTTTAAGACTTAAATCAACAACCCGAGGGGGACAATGGGGAAAATTTTTCCCGCAAATTCTGACGGTCTAATTCAAGCGTTTCGTCGATATATGAAGTCGCCCGAAAATCGCGGCAGGTTTTTTTCTTCGATTGAACTTTATTTACAACTAAACTATTAAACTAGCGTAATGAGAAGCATATTTTACATTATTGCAGTCATCCTGGTAATTGGATGGCTTTTGGGAGTTTTCGCATATAGCGCCAAGGGACTAATACACGTTTTGCTTGTGCTTGCCATTATATCGGTGCTGATCGGCATAATCCGAAGAGCTTAAAGAGCATCTAGCAATTGGTTTAACTGCCGCTTCTTGCTCAGTATTAATGAGTAAGTCCTTTTTCAGGAGTTGACACTACTTTATTGATATCCTCAACGTTTTTTATGAAGCGGTCAACATACGGATCTGAATACATTCCATAAGCATCGACCAGTGTACCCTTTTCTCCATCTGAGGTTTCAAGGACATACAGAATAGCATTGTCCTCCGGGCTTGATGGGCCCTCAAAACGGAAAAAGTTAACCACCTTTACATCGCCGGGATAATAAATCTTATGTGTAGCGAGATTATACAAGCCCTCCTCAGTGGCTTTGAAATCGGCTGAGTAACCTTCCTGAATCATCTTGTTCAAACAGCTTGAAAGGCTTTTCATATAAGGCATTGTATTATTTTCATTGGTTATCATATGCTAGATTTGACAGAGTTCACAATCCTTTTAAACCACGGTTGAAAAATCCCTGCCACCTTAAACAACGCGTATTTGCTTATGATGTGAATGTTCTTCTACACAAGAAATCGCGACTTATTGTGGGTGAGTAATCTTATGCCATAACGTATTCAGCGAAGACTTATTCGGTTGCTTTCCGTAATTTCAAGCGCTGATTCTTGCCAAATGTATATTCCTATTAGTTATAATTCATCAAATGAACCATTCATCTTCTGCGCCCTTGCAGCAGTTCAAAAACTTTGTTGGTATTAAGTTCCAATTATACAACAGCCTTTTTACTTCCCTTCCTTTTCACCGCATCGAAAAAACAGGCATTATGCTGTCGCTGTTTTTAAATAATTGCGAAGAAGGATATAAGAAAAAGCTTAGCCCGGTACAGATTATTGACGATTTTTTTCAGAAGCATACATCTTTTTCCAATGAACGCGATCGGCTTGACCTGTTGTTCAGGTTTATTCAATATGTCGAAAGGCAGGTTGTTTTATTCGATGCATTAGAAGATGCCGCCTTCAAAGAAGTGAATGACATGAGTGGAGTGGGGACAGTAAAACATCTGGTTTCTGAAATAATATCTGAGAACAAGCAACAAGGACTCGCAACTAAGCTTAGTAATTTTGCGATTCGCCTCGTATTAACCGCACATCCAACCCAATTTTATCCTGGATCTGTATTGGGAATAATCAACGATCTGTCAAAGGCTTTAGCTGACAATAACGCTGCACAGGTGAATATGTACTTGCAACAATTAGGAAAGACTGCCTTTTTAAATAAGCAAAAACCGACACCTTACGATGAGGCGGTAAGCCTGATCTGGTATCTTGAGAACGTTTTTTATGCAGCCGCCGGGCGAATCATTTCTTATATCCGGCTTCAATTTCCTAATGCCGTATCTGACAACAACCCTGTTATAACAATGGGCTTTTGGCCAGGCGGCGATCGCGACGGAAATCCCAACGTCACATCCGATATCACGTTGAAAGTTGCGGATGCGTTAAGAGGAGCAATCATCAAATGTTACTACCTGGATGTACGCCGGTTAAAACGTCGGCTTACTTTTAAGGGGGTTGATACGATTGTGGCAGACCTTGAAGTCAAACTTTATGACAATATTTTCATACCTGATCATAAGACAGATCTGTCGAGAGAAGATATCCTGTCGGCCCTTTCAGAGATACGTGATATCCTGATCCACCAGCACAACTCTTTGTTTCTTCATATGGTCGATAATCTCATCAGTAAAGTGCATGTATTCGGACTGCATTTCGCTGCGCTGGATATCCGGCAGGAAAGTTCTGTTCACAACACGGTCCTGGTATCCATAGCTGAGAAACAAAACCTGCTGCCACCAAATTATGGGTCCCTTTCTGACGAAGAAAAAATGCAAATTCTAACCTCTGTAGAGGGAACGGCTGATGAAAAATTGCATGAAGGAGTTGTCAAAGATACCGTTGCCAGCATCGGCATAGTTAAACAGATCCAGGAATTCAATGGGCCTGAAGGATGCAACAGATATATAATTAGTCAGTGCAACAGTGCCCTAAATGTTTTGGAAGTGTATGGATTATTTATGTTGGGAGGATGGAAAAAAAATGAGCTGAACATTGATATTGTTCCTTTGTTTGAAACGGTTGAGGACCTGCAACAGGCAGGTGCAATCATGACATGTCTTTATAGCAATAAAGATTACCAGGAACATCTCAAACGCAGGAATAACCGCCAAACTATTATGGTAGGATTTTCTGATGGAACAAAAGACGGCGGATACCTGATGGCGAACTGGAGTATCTACAAAGCCAAAGAAGAGCTGACGCGCATTTCCAGGGAAAATAAGGTCGATGTTGTATTCTTCGACGGACGTGGTGGACCGCCTGCACGTGGTGGTGGCAAAACACATAAATTCTACGCGTCCATGGGAAATAATATTTCGAATGAACAGATTCAATTGACTATCCAGGGACAAACAGTCAGCTCCAATTTTGGAACTATCGACTCGGCCCAGTACAATATAGAACAGTTGCTGAACGCTGGCATTACGAATGGGTTGTTATCAAATAAGCAGACAACACTTGAACCGCATGAAGAAAAGTTACTGCAGGAGCTGGCTGATGACAGTTTTCAGTCTTATATAGAATTGAAAAATCATCCGGATTTCATGCGATATCTTTCATTCATAAGTCCCCTCAAATTTTATAGTGATACGAATATAGGAAGCCGCCCTGCCAAGCGAGGAACATCATCCGTTTTACGTTTAAAGGACCTTAGGGCAATTCCATTTGTTGGAGCATGGAGCCAGTTAAAACAAAACGTGACTGGTTACTATGGGGTAGGAACAGCGTTGCAATCCCTGGATAAGAAAGGCAGGTTCGGTGATATTAAAAAGCTATATACAGACTCATTGTTTTTCAAAACGCTGATTGATAATTGCGAAATGGCGATGAAAAAATGTTTTTTTCCCCTGACAGCACATCTTGCTCAACATTCCAAATACGGTGAGATATGGAACATGATCTATAAAGAGTATGAATTGACTGAACGATACTTGTTCAAACTATCAGGGAAAAATGAATTGATGGCAGATTATCCAATCGAACAATTATCTGTACAGATGCGTGAAAGGATTGTATTACCCCTCACAACAATTCAACAGTTTGCGATGACGAGGATACGTGATATGGAAGAACAGCTTGTGTCGAACCCTGTAAAAGAAAACTATGAAAAACTAGTGATTCGTTGTTCGTTTGGCATTATCAACGCCGGCCGTAACTCCGCTTAATTCACTATACCATGGGATTCTATGATTTGACAAAAGAGGAACGGCTACAAAAAACAGAGCAGATATACTCAACGATTCTTCGTCATCTTGAAAAGAATTCTGGTAAGCCCTTCCCGTTTTTCTCAGACGGCGACACTTATATCCGTAAATCGGCCTACCAGTCGGTAGGTAAGATATTCAACCAGCACCCGGAAATGCGCGAACAGATAATTTTCCTGCTTGAAAAATCAATAGTCGATAAAAACAACTACATCCGGCAAACAACTATCAATGCTGCCGGGGAAATTGGGATGAAACACTTTACCACGGTTGAATCTTTTTTTGACAGGGGACTATTTGATGGACACCATTCAGCACGCAATGCAGTTATAGGATCTATTAAAAAGATGGGCGAAAAAAACCCAGTGCCTGTATTACAGTGGGCAAAAAAATATCTGCATCATCCTGATAAGGAGATTCGCCGCGAAATATGCCATGGCATTGAATTAAGGGGACGGACACATCCTGAGGATATTCTACCATTGTTGAAGGAACTTCAACACGATCCCACCGCAAGAGTTCGAAACACACTAGTTCATGTACTAGGGCAAATCAGTTACAAAAAGAATTGCCTCGAAAAGGTGATCCTGCACCTAAAGAAGTGGGAGAATAAAGATCTCGCTACCAAAGCAATTATCGAGATTATCGATGTGCATGAGCGATATAAAGATTTCGCGGTTCTATCACAAAAAGAAGCCAAAAAATATATTGATAACAATATTTGAGCATAGAAAAAAAGCCGAAGATCGGCAGAGCGTAGTTTTGTCTTGTCAGTCTCTTTGTTGCCTGGCACTTCTCTTCGAGAGAACTTGAAAAAAATGAACGGTGTTCAATGAGAACACCGTTCCAATCATTCCAACAAACAAAACTCAACATTAACAAACCTGGAAAACTTTTAGAAGGCAACGACGGCGGCAATCAAAAAGCTTCCTGCGGATGATTTGCCCGTACCATCGTTATTTGTGAAAATGTCTTCGCTCGCGCTATCAAGCCTGAACTCGGGTATGATCGTTAACGAGTGGATTCTGAAATTTGCTGACAAGGTTGTTGCGAAAATGCTTCCACCGCCAGCATATTGACTAAACATTTTGATAGCGTTTTTATCGCTGAAATATTCGCCTCTTAATGTCAATCCAAATACGCTCGTGGGATCGAGATTAAGGTAGAGCGCGGAACCCCACCAGCTTTCTGAATCGGAATATTTGTTATTCTGACGGAACTTCATACTGGCCACAGTTCCGTTATAGCCAATATTAAACTTATCGCTGAATTTTCCTGTTAACACAAGATCAAACTGACTTGATTTTGTTGAATCAAGAGGAGCCTGCGATCCGGCATAATTCAAATAGGCTTTAAAATTATCGCTCATTGCTACGCTGTACTGGGCGATGAATGCCTTCTTGTTGATCTGATCATCCGGCACGTATTTGTAATCTGTCGGATTTGCGATTCCGATCATGAACCCATGTTTGCCTGCGGTGAAATCAGCCTTAACACCTGTGTGAAAGAATGGACCGTTTGTGAACATGTATGACATGCTGTAATTACGGTTAAGCGGCGCGTCGACCAATTCATAACCAATATGTGTCGCAAAACTACCTGCTGTGAATTTGATCCATGCGGCCGGAGAGTAGGTTACATACAACTGTTTGATTGCAGCCAGAATGCCCTGATCGTTGTAAGAAAATTCCTGTGCTCTTTTTCCGAATCCCAGGTCTGCAACTACACCTATCTTGTCTGTTTTATATTCAAGCTTTACGGTAGCCATCCCCAATTCAAAACTATTGTGCGAATTAGTGAAACTTGTAAGGTTATTAAATCTTGTTTTTCCAAAATCGTAGCGGTAGTAGACGTCTGCACCGCCTGTGATTGATAAGGCTGGCTTGGGATCTTCCTGAACAGCAATGACGGAATCTATCTTAGCAGGCGGAGTTTGTGCTACGGCCACTTCTTGTGAGAAAGTCGCGACAAAAAAACATAAAAGAGTCCCTGTTGCAAATAATTTTTGTAACATTACTATAGATTTTAAGTGTTAAAGGAAAGGGTACGGTTTTAATGAACTTTTACTAGAAGTTCGTTATTGACGCTGTACCTTTTTCTATTTCTGTTTCATCTGTTTTTCCATTGCCATTTTTTATCAGCAATGTTCCCTGCAGATATTTTTCATTGTGCTGGCTAGCATCGAGACCGAGTTCCTCTTCTTCAGAAGTGACTCTTAATGGAAGTATGAAGTTGATAAATTTGAAAATTAACCATGATACGCTGAAGCTGTATATGGCGACAATTGCCATTGCTTTAAACTGTGTGAACAAGAACGAAGGATTACCGTACCAGGCACCTTGGGGACCGTCCTTGATACCATGAACGAGCTGGTTTGCAAATACACCTGTTAAGAGCATTCCCACCATACCGCCAATACCGTGACAAGGGAAAACATCCAGCGTATCATCCAATCTTGATTTTTGTTTAATTCCGACAGCTATATTTGAAATGATAGATGCAACGAGACCGATGATCATACTTTGAGGAATTCCCACAAAACCTGCCGCGGGAGTAATAGCAACTAATCCTACAACGGCACCAATACAGAATCCAAGTACTGAAGGCTTCTTTCCTTTCATTACATCAAAAAACATCCATCCCAATCCTGCAGAAGCAGCGGCTGTAGTGGTAGTTCCGAATGCATTTACCGCCAACGGAGTTGAACCAACTGCAGATCCTGCATTAAAGCCAAACCATCCGAACCAAAGCAAGCCTGTTCCTATGAGCACATACGGAACATTGGCAGGCGGGATTTCTCTATTTTCGATATGAGACTTTCTCCTCTTTAAAACTAACGCCCCGGCAAGAGCCGCGCACCCTGCAGTTATATGTACCACAGTACCTCCGGCAAAATCCCATGCCCCCATCGCAGCAAGCCATCCACTTGGATGCCATGACCAATGCGCGACCGGAGCATAAATTAACAGGCTAAACAATGCAATAAACAAGATGTAAGAAGTGAACCGTATTCTTTCTGCTACGGCACCGACCACCAGGCCTGGAGTGATTATGGCAAACATTAATTGAAAGAGAGAGAAAAGAGTTAGGGGAATTGTGTTTGCCAACGGCCAAGCAGCGCTGGATTTAACTCCCTGATAAAATGCATACGTAGAAGGATTTCCTATGACGCCATTGATTGATTCGCCAAAGCTCAGGCTAAAACCCACCGCCACCCATAATATACCAACAACGCCAGCTGCAACAACGCTCTTTATCATCGTAGAGATTACGTTCTTACGATGAACCATTCCGCCATAAAAAAACGCCAATCCAGGAGTCATTAAGAAAACCAGGGCGGTTGAAACTAAAACCCAGGCAATATCCGCAGAACTATACTGGGGATCGTTGGCACCGGGCACATAGTCCGCTTCTGGTTTAATGAAAATTGCTGCGATCGCCACGAGAGCCAACACTAAAAACGGAGCAATCTGTTTGATTGTAAGTTTTTTCATTCCTGTTACTTTTGGGGTGATAAATTAATAAAAAATTAATGTAATAACTGTACCGCTAAATTAAGGATTATATATTTTACATCATATTAAATAGTAAACATTTAATATTTTTTAATGTATATAAATAGTGCAAAAAAAACCACCAATTATGGTGGTTAGGAAGAAAGTTATCAAATGCCTTAAAGCCCGGCGATCAGATTATCATCCTTTGATTCGAGTATTGAAGAACCCATTAAGTACTCATCCACTTTGCGAGCGCATTCCCGTCCTTCGCTAATCGCCCAGACTACGAGCGACTGACCGCGCCGCATATCGCCAGCCGAGAAGACCTTAGGAATACTGGTACTAAATTTTTTCTCACTGGCCTTTACATTTCCTCTATCGTCGAGTTCGACACCGAGCTCCCGAATCATTCCATCATGTTGCGGATGTAGAAAACCCATTGCAAGCAGTGCCAATTCGCAGGGAATTTCCCGTTCGCTGCCTTGTATTTCCACAAATTGGGCGGGACGACCATCATCCATCAATTTCCATTCGAGATCCACTACTGTTAACCCCTTCAAATTACCCTTCCCGTCGCCGATAAATTCTCTGGTAGCGACAGCCCATTTTCTTTCTACGCCCTCCTCTTGTGAGGTAGAAGTTTTTAAAACCATTGGATATGTTGGCCATGGCATAAAGGGGGTCCTGGAATCAGGTGGCTTTGGTAAAAGTTCAAACTGGGTAACCGACAAAGCCTGGTGTCGATTGGAAGTTCCGACGCAATCACTTCCTGTATCACCTCCTCCTATAACAACGACATTTTTGTCTGTTGCAAGAATACGGTGGTGGCCATTTTCTTTGAAGTTTTCCGAACCGTATTTATTCTGCTGTTTCAAAAATTCCATGGCAAAGTAAACGCCTTTTAGATCCCGCCCCGGAATCGCGAGGTCCCGAGGGATGGTGGAACCGCCTGCCAAAACAATCGCGTGATATTCTCTCAATAAATCATTGATACGAACATTCACTCCGACGTTTGCATTGCATTTAAATACTATGCCTTCTTCTTCCATTAATTTGATCCGCCTTTCGACTACCCATTTCTCAAGCTTGAAATCGGGTATTCCATACCGCAATAATCCACCAGGAACATCGTCTCTTTCAAAAACGTTCACCTGATGGCCGGCATAGTTCAATTGAGCGGCTGCTGCAAGTCCTGCAGGCCCTGAGCCAACGACAGCTATCTTTTTACCGGTTCTGACATTTGGTTTTCTTGGCTTTACAAAGCCTTTGTCGAAAGCGATTTCAATAATATGCTTTTCAATTTCCTCAATCGCAACTGCTGGTTGGTTAATACCAAGCACACAAGCACTCTCGCAAGGCGCCGGACAGATACGGCCCGTAAATTCAGGAAAGTTATTGGTAGAGATCAATATATCATATGCCTCTTTCCATTGTTGGCGGTAGACTGCATCATTGAACTCAGGTATGATATTTCCAAGAGGACACCCGTGGTGACAAAAAGGAATGCCACAATTCATACAGCGTGACGCCTGCTGATTGAGCTTGGTGTCCTTGTATCTCTCAATAAATTCATTAAAATGCTGTAGACGTTCTTTTACCGGTTGCTTTTCCGGTAACTCCCTGGTAAATTCTAAAAACCCGGTTGGTTTTCCCATTTCAGATTCTTTAATTCGCTATCAAAATTTATTATGGATAATTTAGTGGATGTCTCAGCCTATGTTCACTTTTTCCTTCTTTTCCTTAAGAACACGCTTATAATCTTTCGGGAATACCTTTACAAAATTTCTGATCTGATTATCGAAATCGTCTAATAAGAACTTAGCAACCGTGCTGGCCGTATATTGATAATGCTTTAAGATCATTGAATGCAGCCACTGGGTGTCTTCTTCATCCGGCAGATCCAGATCGACCATCTCCTTATTGCAAAGCGTATTGAATTGAGATTTAACATCGTAAACGAATGCGACACCGCCGCTCATTCCCGCTGCAAAGTTTCGGCCGGTTCCACCCAGTATGATGATACGGCCGCCTGTCATATATTCACAACCGTGATCGCCCACGCCTTCTACGACAACGTCTGCTCCGGAATTGCGCACGCCAAAACGTTCCCCGGCTTTTCCGCGAATAAATGCTTCTCCTGAAGTAGCACCGTAAAATGCAACGTTTCCGACGATACTATTTTCTTCAGGTACAAAAGTCGCCTGGCGTGGAGGATAGATAATCAATCTTGCTCCGCTGAGACCTTTACCGAAATAATCGTTGGCATCACCTTCGAGTTCTAACGTAACACCTGCAGTGTTGAAGCTCCCGAAACTCTGACCTGCCGTGCCTTTAAATTTGAAATGAATCGTGTTATCAGGCAATCCTGCAGCCTTGTATCGCTTTGTAATTTCATTTGATAAGATCGTTCCGGTTGTACGGTCTGTGTTCTTTATTCGGAATTCAGCTTTAACAGCTTTCTGATATTCAAGGGCGGGCTTGGCGGCCTCAAGTAACTTCCAATCCAGTACGTCGGACAGACCATGGTCCTGTTCTTCACTTTTGAATAAACCAGTGTAAAGCGAAGCGGGTTCTTTATATAGAATTGGAGCGATATCCAACTTTTTATATTTCCAATGTGAGATATTTTCTCTCGCTTCAAGCGAGTCGACCTGGCCTATCATATCGTTGACTGTTCTGAATCCATACTCGGCCATTATTTCCCGAAGCTCCTGTGTAATGAACTTGAATAAATTCACTACATGCTGTGCATTTCCGGTAAACCGCTTGCGAAGTTCAGGGTCCTGTGTGGCTACACCCACAGGGCAGGTGTTCAAATGACATTTGCGCATCATGATACATCCTTCCACTACAAGCGCCGCAGTGGCCACGCCCCACTCTTCTGCACCTAATAAGGCAGCAATCGCAATATCTCTCCCTGTTTTCATTTGTCCATCTGCCTGAACAACTACCCTGCTGCGCAATTTATTTTTCACGAGGGTTTGATGTGTTTCAGCAAGACCTAACTCCCACGGTAAACCGGCATGCTTGATAGAGCTTATAGGTGACGCACCAGTACCACCATCATGCCCGGAGATCAAAACAACATCAGCTTTAGCCTTTGCTACGCCTGCCGCGATAGTTCCAACTCCGGCCTTCGAAACAAGCTTCACATTAATGCGCGCATTGCGATTGGAATTTTTTAAATCGAAGATCAACTGGGCCAGATCTTCGATCGAGTAAATATCGTGATGGGGTGGCGGTGAAATCAATCCAACACCAGGAGTAGAGTGCCTGGTTCTTCCAATCCAGTCATCAACCTTGTGACCCGGCAACTGTCCGCCTTCACCAGGCTTTGCACCTTGTGCCATTTTGATTTGCAATTCATCAGCCTCGGTCAGATAATAGCTCGTTACACCAAAGCGTGCAGATGCTACCTGCTTAATGGCAGAACGCATGGAATCCCCATTAGGTAATAATTCATAGCGCCTTTCATCTTCACCTCCTTCACCGGTATTGCTTTTACCACCCAGCCGGTTCATTGCAATAGCCAATGTAGTATGAGCCTCCCAGGATATAGATCCAAACGACATTGCACCCGTTGCAAAACGCCTGTAAATATGTTCAGCGGGTTCAACTTCATCGATCGCAATAGATGGCCTGTTCCTTTTAAACTGAAGCAAGCTTCTAAGCGTAGCTGCTTTTTCGCTTTGCTCGTCTACAAGCTTGGAATATTTTTTAAAAGTGTTGTAGTCATTCATCCGGGTAGAATATTGCAGCAGATGAATCGTCTGAGGATTAAATAAGTGGAATTCGCCCTTCCTTTTCCATTGGTAAATACCTCCCACGGGTAAGCGATCTACAGGGATATCCTTTTTGCTGAATGCGTAAAAATGCTTTGAAAGCGTCTCTCTAGCTATTTCATCGAGGCCCATGCCCGCAATACGCGATGTAGCGCCAGTGAAATACCTATCCACTACTTCATTGTTCAAACCGATGATTTCAAAAATCTGGGCACCCTGGTAAGACTGCAATGTGGATATGCCCATTTTTGAGAATACCTTCAATAATCCGTCATTGACTGCTTTTATATAATTCTTTTTAAGGTATTCAACATCAAGGTCCGTTTGCATCCTTCCACTCAATTTCATATCGCGGATACTGCTCAACGCGAGGTATGGGTTAATCGCTGTTGCACCAAAGGCAATAAGGCAGGCGAAATGGTGCACTTCCCATACATCCCCCGCCTCAACGATGATACCCACCCTGCCCCTGTATCCCTTGCGGATCAGGTGATGGTGGACAGCTGCTGTTGCAAGTAAGGAAGGAATCGGCGCATGCTCAGAATCGATAGCACGGTCCATTAGTATCAACACTTCAAAACCATCTTCAACTGCGTCTACTGCATAACGACAGAGTCTGTCGAGTCCTGCCTTCAAAGAACCCGGTTTTCCATCGGCTCTGAAATAACATTGCAGGGTTTTTGCCTGGAAAATTCCCGTATCGATGCTTCTTATCTTTTCGAGTTCGTGATTGGAAAGTACCGGGTGCTTCAAAGCAACTGTATGACAACTGAGCGGCTCCTCATTCAAAAGATTATCATTGTTTCCTACAAATGCGGCCAAAGACATCACCATCCTTTCCCTTATCGGATCAATTGGCGGATTGGTTACCTGCGCAAATAATTGTTTGAAATAACTACTCAGGTGTTGCGGCTGATCGCTCAGTACTGCAAGGGGTACATCGGTTCCCATTGAACCGATTGGCTCCTTTCCGTCAAGAGCCATTGGCGCAATTAAGGTTTCCAGGTCTTCAGTTGAATAACCAAACGCTTTTTGATATTTAAATACCTGCTCCGATTCGAGATGTGTGAACATGACTCTCGGCTCAGGCAATTCTTCGAGTCTAATTTTGT
>DAINQQ010000127.1:9608-15378 GCA_036742645.1 Flavitalea sp. | reverse complement strand
TTGTGCCTGATGCACTAAGTACCATCTCAATTCAGTTTTGCACTTCGAAATATTAAAGTCTCCTTGAATTGTAATATCATGAATCCACATGCCTCATTATTTGCCGAGTGCAACTAATACGGTCAGGCACAAGCTGCAGGACGGGCGCGATATGAATCTTGGGCAGGTTTCCTCAGCCATCCTTAGGCTTGCGCCTGGGTGGTACAAAATTCCGACACTCGACACTCACACGACCTCACTTATTTCGAAGATTGTGCAATTGTCTCTCGCCCAATGCCTCAACTTTTCTCAACTCTTGCTAACTTCATAAATTAAAATCTAGGCAGATGAAAAAAATAACTTTCCTTATTCTCGCCGCAATGATAACAGTCACGGTCGTTGCACAGTCGAAAGCTACCTCGGTTTCTTATAATAAAGCGAAGAGGCCTGCTCTAACTCTACTTGTTCCCTATACGGAAGAAGTAACTAAAGGAACGATTGTTCAAAAGCTGAACGAAATCGGTTATGCGCCCAAGACGAAAGGTTCACTCTTCTGGAAAAAAGAAATAATCGACGGATACTACCAGTTTAAGGATGTGGCCCTTCGGAATCTAAATGGGGAGACGGTGGACATCTATCTCAAAGTTGCCCAGAAGAGTCGCGATGAAAAGGATCAGTCAGTCATTACGATGCTCATCGCCAAGGGAGAAACATTCGTCTCATCCGAAACAGAACCGAAAATATTTGAATCGGCCACGCAATTCCTCAATGGTTTTACGACGAATGTAGCATCATTCAAATTAGGTCTTGATATTTCCGCCCAGGAATCATCCCTCAAGGCAGCTGAAACAAAATACACCAAGCTGCAGGAAGAAGAAGTGACGCTGACTAAAAAAATTGAAGAGCTGCAACTGCAGCTCGAGAACAATAAGAAAAACCAGGAAACCCAAAAACAAGTCATCGAAGCCGGGAAAGTGAAGTTGGGAGAATTGAAAACTAAATCGTAATGTGAGTCTGCGTGCAGGTAGGCAGGTTGTGAGATGTGAGTTGTCAATCGTGAGTCGTCAGTTGTGAACCTACCTGCCGGTAGGCAGGTTGTATCGCCGTTCGTCCACTCCTCTGTGTTGCTGTGCACACCTCCGTGCCCTTTGTGGTTAAAAAAAACTGCCATGCGAGCAGTTATTTCATCACAGAGGCACACAGACGGAGGCACAGAGGGTTATAAACATTGCATATGAAATATCATGAAGTTTCATTTAAAGCATCACACAATTCCTATGAAAGGAATGAATCGATCCATGACCAACTTCGCTTTTTTACATCTGATCCTTCCCGTTGTGGTTGCCGTGGATTAGAATTCGACATATGGCGTCATTCCGACGAGACGGAAAGATTTTTTACAGTGAGTCATACTACTCCATCCGGCGGTTACCCGCTGGCGTATTACCTTGGCCTGCTTCTTTCGTTTAATATTAACCAACCGCAACATGATCCCATATTCGTCACTATCGATATTAAAAGCAGTAATGGCTCTATTCAAAACCTCCCGCAAGAGATCGACAGTTATTTCAGAAGATTCTTTAACGAGGCATTGATCTTCAAACCCAGCCAACTATTCTTCAATCGCAGGCTCAGCCTTTGTGAAAACGTAATTCAAAATGGCTGGCCAGATACCAGTGCCATGAAAGGAAAATTCATTTTTTGCTTAAGTGGGACCAAATCCTGGAAAGCTTTCTATGCCGATTCAGGTGTGCGGGACCGGCTATGCTTCTCTGATATGGATGTTGATGATAACACAAGCAATCCATTTGTGCCCGTCAAGGGAAATATTGTCATATTCAACATGCATATCTGGACGGCGGATTTCAACACCTGGAAAAACACATTGCCTTTGTACTTCAACAAAAAACTCCTCACCAGAGTGTATGAAGCAGATGGTGAGGCCTTATGGAACAAAGCGCAGAACCGAAGCGCAACTGTCCTTGCCACCAACAAGGTGAGCGGACACTCCTGGGCTAAAGTTGGCAGCACGCCGTTTGCCAAACGAAAAATTGTATAGCGCTCGTGGTGGAAATATTTTGAAATGTTGAATGAGAATTTATCAAGAGACCCCCATCCAGAACTCTCGTCCGGTATGCTGTCCTGAGCAGGTCGAAGGATGAGCCGGTCGAAGGATTCGTGGCAATTCGTGAAATTCGTGGCAAGAATTTTCTGATTTCGATGTTGTCAAACTCAAAATCTAAAAACCCCATCACAAATTCGCCAGCCTCTCCATTTGTGCCACATACTCCGCCCTGTTTTCGGCAGTATTTCATTTTATGTTGTTTGAAATCTTCGTTCATTCGAAGAACATCCACATCGAATTTTTTCGCTTCGAAACCATTAGCCGCCAGGTTACTTCTCACTTTTAGATATTCTTGAACCCATCCCTCGCAGGTATCGTGCAGTTTTTGTCGATCATCTGCAAGTTTTAATAGCAGCTGATATTGTTCGCGGCTGTACTATGCAACAGACATAACAGTTTTCATCCCATAAAAGTGAGCAGTAATTTTCATGCATTTCAGCACTTTCTCCGTGCAATCTGCGGCAAAGAAATCTCCCAAAGTGTCCGAAAAAATTTCTCGCAAAGGCGCAAAGACGCCAAGGGGAACCATTCTTCGCGGGTATGAGCCTTTCCGAAAATTTTCGCGGCAATTCGCTTCAATTCGCGTTAATTCGCGTTACCAAAAATGAACTGTATGCTGAAGCGTCTCCTGCCTTTCGTCGTTCTATTTATTGTCCACTCAACCGAAGCGCAAAAAAAACATCTCACTCCCGAAGACTATGGCAAATGGCAATCTCTCGGCGCCATCGAGCTCTCGCCAAACGGTGAATGGCTTGCGTATCAAATATCCGTACAGGAAGATAATGATACGATGTTCATTGTAAACAGGAACACGAACAAAGTTTACAAACTTGAGTTTGCATCCGGTCCCGAATTCTCAAAAGACAATCAATGGATCGCTTACCGCGTCGGGCTTCCGTATAAGGAAGCGGAGAAACTAAGAGAGCAGTCAAAACCCATTGAAGCAAAAATGGGATTACTCAATCTTACAACAGGTAAAAAGGAAGTCGTTCAAAATATCAACCGATTCGGATTTTCACGAGATGGTAAATTTTTAGCTGTTTATTTAAGTCCTCCGAAAGAGAACAAAGACAAAGGCGCCGTACTACTTGTAAAAAATTTATCCGACGGCACCACCCGCACCATCGGGAATGTTACCGAATACGCTTTCAACAAAAAGAGTGATCACCTCGCATACATCGTTGAATCGGCCAACAGCGCAGGTAACTCTGCCGAGTTGTTTCATCTCACGAATTATACTTTGAAAGTGCTGGCCAGCGACACCGCAAAGTTTTCCAAACTCACCTGGCAAAAGGAAGGGGATGGAGTTGCATTTTTCGGGAACTACCGCAAAGACAGGTACGAAGAAGACAATGCAGTGGTGTATACCTACACGAATATTTACAAAACGCCGACTTTAAAGGTATTCAATCCTGAGACAGCCAAAAACTTTCCGAAAGGCATGCGAATCTTTAGCGGATCAACGCTTTCACTAAGTGATGATATGAGTACTGCCTTTTTCGGATTGAGAACATGGACTTACAATGAACTCGCGAAGAAAGATGATAAGAAACCCGGTGACAGTCTAACCAGGAAAGACACTGCACGCATTGATTCAACAAGGGCAGTAGTCGCTGCTAAAAAAGGTACAACACCAGAAAAGCTCGCCGGTGTTGACATATGGCATTGGAAGGATCCGGAAATTCAGCCAAGGCAGAAAATGACGTTGGGGCAGGATACCGCGTTAAGTTATTTGAGTGCCTGGACTCTCGATAACAATTCCTTCTTCCAGCTTGCGAAAGAAGAGGCTCCCAATGCACAGCTCACGGGCAACCAAAAATATGCGGTGATCTATACAGATAAAAAATATAAGCCCGCCTTTAAGGAAGATTTTGTAGATGCATGGATCGTCAACGTAAAGACAGGCGCCGAAAAATTAGCGTTTGAAAAAGTTCTGATGGGCTTCAACTCGTTTCCGAGATCATCGCCTGATGGAAAGTATCTGCTTTACTTCAAAGACAAGCATTGGTGGACCTATGATATCGCTACGGGCAAGAACCTTAATATCACAGAAAAGATCAAGACCGATTTTTGGAATGTGCGCGATGATCATCCGGCGAGCAGGCCGGCAGTCGGCACTGGTGGCTGGACGAAGGGTGATAAAGAAGTACTTCTGTATGACGAATACAATGTATGGGCAGTAAAGCCGGATGGAAAAGGCGCCAGAAAATTACTCGATGGTGAAAAGGATGAAACCATGTTCCGGGTTAATCGCCTGGACTTTGAAGAGCCCTTTCTTGATGACACGAAGCCCATTTACTTCAGCGCTTATGGCGACAAGACAAAGAAATATGGTTACTACAAATACGAAAAAGGCAAAGTTGAAAAACTGTTATTTGAAGATGCGTTGGTAAACCGGTTGACAAAAGCAAAAGATGCGAACGCGTTCGGTTATGTAAAACAGAACTTTGATAAGTCGCCCGCACTTTATGTCACAGACAATAGCTTCTCCAATGCCAAACTTGCCGCCAATACCAATAAGCAACAAGAAAATTATTACTGGGGGAAGAGTGAGTTGGTAAGCTTCACGAACAAAAAAGGAAAGAAGATGCAGGGCGCGCTCTTCTATCCAGCCGATTACGAGCCCGGTAAGAAGTACCCGATGGTCGTTTACATTTACGAAACGCTTTCGAATACAGTACACAGTTACATGCAACCTTCGCAGACAGGATCTTATAATACGACCAACTTCACTACAAATGGATATTTTGTTTTCCGTCCTGACATCGTGTATGAGATCAATGATCCCGGTATGAGTGCCGTCAACAATGTAGTACCAGCCGTGGAAGAGGTACTGAAAACCGGCATGATCGACAAAGACAAGCTTGGCATTATGGGTCATAGTTGGGGAGCATATCAAACATCGTTTATCATAACTCAAACGGACATGTTCAAAGCCGCCATTGCCGGCGCGCCGCTTACGAATCTCATCAGCATGTCTAACTCCATTTACTGGAACACCGGAACTCCCGATGCCCGGATATTTGAAACCAGCCAGGGACGTTTCGATGGGCCATGGTATGAAAGAATGGAAGAGCATATGCGAAACTCGCCCATGTACCAGGCAGCGAATATTAAAACCCCGCTTCTTGTCGCCTTTGGCGACAAAGACGGGGCCGTCGATTGGCACCAGGGAATTGAAATGTACAGCACCATGCGACGCATGCAGAAGCCACACATCATGCTCGTATATGCCGACGAAAATCATAGCCTCGCCAAAAAAGAAAACCAGATCGATTACCAGAAAAGGCAAAAGGAATTTTTCGATCATTACCTTCTTGGAAAGCCGGCAGAGAAGTGGATCAGTGAAGGAGTCTCAATGCAGGATAAGCTCAGGCAAAAAGCGCAGGAAACCCCGGCTCCGAGAGCGTTTTAAGAGATTCTCGGAAGACGTATCCTGCGGGAGTAATTTTAACTGATGCATGATTTAATCAAGTAAATCCTTTAATCCTTTAATCATGGTTCAGATAAGGATTAGCATGATTTGTCTGAACCTTGATTTACATGATTCAAGGATTAGCATGATTTAATCAAGTAAATCCTTTAATCCTTTAATCATGGTTCAGATAAGGATTAGCATGATTTGTCTGAACCTTGATTTACATGATTCAAGGATTAGCATGATTT
>DAINQQ010000127.1:4405-9508 GCA_036742645.1 Flavitalea sp. | reverse complement strand
ATTAGCATGATTTGTCTGAACCTTGATTTACATGATTCAAGGATTAGCATGATTTAATCAAGTAAATCCTTTAATCCTTTAATCATGGTTCAGATAAGCATTAGCATGATTTGTCCGAACCTTGCACAATTATCAAAAAGATTTCAGAACCCTGCTAATATTTTCCCTGAAAGTTTCACTTACAGGAATCTCAGTTGTACCGATACAAACAAAATCTCGTTTGATTGTTGTAATCTTAGATATTGCCACAAGGAAGGATTTGTGAGTACGTATGAAGGTGCCAACAGGGAGCTTTGCCTCAATAGACTTTTGTGACATACGAGTCAGAATAGGTTTAGTCTTTGAGGAAAGATATATCTTAATGTAATCTTTAAGACCTTCTATGTAATCGACATCGGCAACAACAATCTTTACAAGCGTATATTCAACATTTACAAAGAACTCATGGTTTTTTGTTGTTTCTAAATACATTGCGGAATTCTTCAAACGGAACAATTCCGCGCCCCGGTTACATGCTTTTAAGAACCGGTCAAAACTGAAAGGTTTTAATATATAATCTACCACCTGTAAATTAAAACTGTCCACTGCATATTTTTCATAAGCCGTCACCATGATGACCAGAGGTGGATGATTTAGTGATCGCAGAAACTGCAGACCGTTTAAGCGGGGCATTTGTATATCCAGGAAGATAATGTCAATCTGCTCTTTCTGCAATGACTCCAATGCTTCCAATGCACTTTTACATGATTTTACCAGTTCGAAAAAAGGCACCTGCTTCATATAATCTTCAAGTAATTCACGAACCAGGGGTTCATCATCAATAATAATACAGCGCATCATGATAATAGCTTCAGAGTTAAATTAATATTGAACAGGTTTTTGTCAGTATGTATGACCAGATCATGCCTGTCTGGATAAAGCAGTGTTAATCTCGAGGAGACGTTACTCAATCCTATACCCGGAATTTCGTCTTTGCTTGTATCGGTCGCCCCGTCAAATTTGTTCTTTACCTGGAAAATCAGTACTCCCTGGTTGACGGTTAAGTTGATGTCTATAGTCGGATGATCCAGGTAACCTGTTCCATGCTTAAATGCATTCTCGACAAAAGGGATCAGGAGCATCGGCTCTATGTAGTATTTTCTTTCTTCGTGTGACAACTCAATGTCGAACACAATTTTTACATCCTGCCCGAACCTTAATTTTTGCAACGCTATATAGCTTTCCAGGTATTCCGCTTCCTGTTGTAAGGATATTTTTTTACCAGGATCATAAAGCATATAGCGCATTAAACCGGAAAGCATTAAAAGTGATGTTTCGAGATGATCGGACTTCTTTCTTGCGAGGGAAACAAGGTTTGTTAATATGTTAAACAGAAAATGCGGGCTGATCTGAGAACGTAGGAACTTTAGTTCCATCCCCAATTGCATTGCCTCGTTTTCTTTCTGCAGTTTTTCAGCGCGAATCTTATCACGCGCTATGCTGTAGAAAACACTGACAGTAAATGCCAGGACAGAAGGAAAGAGTACATGCGATTTTGCGTCCTCCAAGTCGTCGGGAAACCACGAGGCAAGCACATACAGTTTCACCCTGAAGGAGACGATGATAAGTAAAATGACGGTGACAATATATAACAACCAGTAAGTCCGGTTAAGAAGTTTTGGATACAGAACCAGGATATTTCCATAAAAAATGATCATATGGATAATGCCAGAAAATGTAAAATAGAATCCCGGAAGCGGTCCTATTTTATATTGGTTGCCGGCATCGGAAACCAGGTACGGCAAAAAGAGCACGATACCCCATAGCAGCGCATGGAGAATAACATTAAAATACCGGTATTTAACTATTTTCATCATTTAGGGAGACACTCACTCCTCATCAACCCATATCAACTTTGATCCTAAATCGGGTGCGACCTAACACCATGTATAGATACCAAAGGTGAAGGGTGAAGCATCCGTGAATCGTATGTATATCGTTTTTTTCTTTGCTTTATACTTCTTAACCGGCTTTTTGCTCCTGCATCGTATGCCTGATTCATGCTATAATTTTTTGCAATGAAAAAAAATATAAATGAATAAGGATGATGAGTATACCAAACGGACAATTCTGTCCATAAAACAGGCATTTCTGTAGACATCGCTTTCATCTGCATATTAATTCAAATGCATTGCAAGACCATCCTATTGAGACACTAGAAAGCAAGTCGCGAGATCTTTTGACATTGTCGCAACATTTACCACCGTTGTCTAGTTGCTAAAAAAGCAACGATTGCCACTGCTAGTTTTGGGTATCATGTCATGATCAATTGCAGATAAAATAGACCCTCAATTGCCGAATGTAGAAAAAAAAGATAATAGTGATCTGAATTTATAAAAATCTAAAAGACAATAAATATGAATATGCAAACTTTGCTTCAAGTCGGCTTGTTCTTGCACATTATCGGGCTGACGACCGTCGCTGGTGTTACTCTTGTTAGTTATATTACATCAAGGCAATTCTGGATACAGTACACACAGGATAAACAGAAGGGGTTTGCAATTATGCAGTCAATATCAAAGCTTCCGATGGTGGTCGGGACAGGGCTGCTTGTGCTGATCATTTCCGGAATTATGATGCTGGCTGCAACAGGTGGCGCTTACGGCCAGCAGTTATGGTTCAGGATAAAAATGATCTTTGTTCTCCTCATCATTGCCAGCAGTATTTTTTTGAAGAGGAGACTGGAAAAACGCCTGCGCAAGTGGGTCTTGGAGGATATGCATGGGAATAGGACCCAGCAAATCGGGATTCTCGTAGGCAAAATAGCCTACGTACACCTCTTCCTCCTCGCCTTTTTATAATCATTTTTATTTTAAGCGTTTTTAGATTCAATTAGTTTCCAAAAAAATAATAATAATAATCCAAAAGAACATTAATGGAAATGCTGATTTGCGTTTAATCTCCCAATCATGGTCCAGACAAGCATCGGCAGGATTTGTCTGAACCTTGATTTACATGATTGAAGGATTCACTCTCTCAGGTATGCCATACCTGTCTTTTCATGTTCGGCTGAACGAGGGCAAGGTATGGCATACCTAAAGCCTGCTACTCAAGTAAATCCTTCAATCCTTTAATCATGGTTCAGAAAAGTAGCAGAAGAAGGTTCTGGTTAATACGATTATCTACTAACCTGCATCACCAACATAACGACAGCAGGGTAAGTTCTATAGTACACCCAAAGTAGATCTTCTTTGCGCCTTTGCGAGATTTATTCAATTGAGTTAAGACGCAGCCATTTCCATATCACCAACTGCTTTCTTTTTTCCAATCAACTTTCTAATCGACGCTAAATGCGACAACAAAACTACCGGCACGATCATCGCTGGTAACCATACAAATGGAAAATAGAAGATTGCCACATTGGGTTGATCCAATCCAAATTTTTGAAATGGATAGGGAGTAGCAAGGATTGCCGTCGTGACAATATTTACAAGCAAAGCCAGGCATATCAGGTTCCAGGCCAGGATAGTTCTCGGCCACAATTTCCCGCTCACAAATCCGAGATAGTAAATAACAGGAGCGGTAATGCCTGAAATAATATCCAGGTTTCTTCCTTCGAAAGTCATCACCTCGGGAATTCCCTTATGGAGGAAAAGAAAGTATAAAACAATTTCAACAGGTATCCGGATAATATGCAGGAATGTTAAGGTCTCCAGATTCAAACTGTCAATGAATTGCCTCCCCCGGCGGGTAAGAAATAAAAGAACTATCAACAGCATAGGTGGACCGATTGCAAGTAGAAAACGCGGAGGTAAAACCGATGTATCCTGGTAGAAACCGGTGAGCCCCACGACGGCCTGTATAAAAAGCCATGCAAGCAAGATTATTAGAACTGTTTTTGAATAGCGCGACGCTTTATAAAAAAGCCAGCCAGTAAGCACTGTCGTCAGTGCCAGTATAACACTAACGTAGAGGGGTATTGTTTCCATTGTAATTTTTTTTGATACAAAGAAAGTGCATCTCCCACACGCTGCGCTTGCCAAATGACAAGAACTTTAGCCGTTATCTATTTTTTTGAAACTCTTTGCGGATCCGGCTTAATGATGTGTCCGTGATGCCAAGATATGACGCAATGTGTTTCAGCGGAGCATGTTGGAATATTTCGGGATTGCTTTGAATAAGTCTGTCATAACGTTGTTCAGCCGTCTCCGTAATCATCGAAAGCATCCTGTTCTTAAGTGCCGCAAAGCCCTTCACCAAGATCGACCTCCCAAACTCCCTAAACTCTGGCAGGGCATGAAAAAGATGATTTAGTTGTTCGTACGTAATGTACCACCCCTCGCAGTCCGTAAGGCATTGAATATTCTCTCTTGACGGTGTCCGTTCAAAAAACGATGACACTTCAAAAACTACTTGGTTTGCCGAATAAAAATTGGTGGTGATATCATATCCCTCCAGGTCATACGCAAACGACCGCATGAAACCATTTTCCAGGAAAAAGTATTTGTTTGCAAGTTTGCCTTCCTGTAGAAGAAAATCATGTTTATTTAATTTCTCTCCGGTGAACTGATTTGCAATCTGCCCCGCTGTGGATAGGGAAAAGAGATTCGAGGAGGTGAGGAAGTTGATCAGGGGCTGTGAGGGCATTGCAGAAAAGGTTTGAGATGTAAATTAAGGAGAAAGCACATGCTGAAAATAGCTCGGGATGATCGCTTTGCAGGATCAATGATCTTTTAGCCAAAAAGCCTATTGGTATGCTCAGTTCACATTTGTGCTCACTGTTATATTTTCCATCGCCAGTTTTGATCCATCTTCATGAAACACTCCGCTACGTGCCTTGCCGGTAGGCCGGGACGCGAAGACACAATGGAAAGGCAATTAACTTTGCGCCTTTGCATCTTAGCGCCCCTCAAAAAGGCAGAATCATTAAATGAAAAAGGAAACGAGATCGGTTAATGACCTGGATTACATTTTTGATCAGAATCACTGATTTACATGATTCAAGGATTGGCTTGATTGTCTGAACCTTGATTTACTTGATTGAAGGATTGACATGATTAAATCAAGGTAATCCTTTAATCCTTTAATCATGGTTCAGACAATTAATACTAAAAAAGATACGGC
>DAINQQ010000127.1:0-4305 GCA_036742645.1 Flavitalea sp. | reverse complement strand
AATCCTTTAATCCTTTAATCATGGTTCAGACAATTAATACTAAAAAAGATACGGCAGCATCAGGCAGAAGATAAAAATCAAAATGAAGAAACTAAGCAAGAGAAACGTGTGCCAGGAGAGGAAACGAACTGGTACAGTGGCCGCTGCATTTTCGGTATCAGGTTGCCGAATTGCAAAAATATACGTCAATATAAAAGCGACAAGAAAAGTCACAACAGCGCCTGTTAGATTCCACCAGAACCAGAATACCTCCTCTTTATAAAAGATCCACAGGAGTAGATTTACTAAAACGCCACTGATCACACCGGCGTTAGCGCTGAGTGCAGGTATTTTTTTGAAATAAAATCCAATAATAAACATGGTCACGATCGGACCATAAAACAGTGATCCGATTTTATTGATTGCTTCAATCACAGTCTTTGCAATATCACCTACATGAAAGGCCAGGAAAATAATAACGACGCCCCAGCCCATGGCTGCCAGTTTGGAATAGATGACATAGCGCTGTGGCTTAAATCCTTTTCTTTTTGAAACAAAATCTTCCATTGTTACTGCGCTTAACGAATTCAATGTTGAGCTGAATGATGACATTGCCGCAGCAAGGATCGATACGACGATAATGCCTATCACACCATGTGGTAAATACCTGGTAAGAAAAACTGGCACCATTAAGTCAGGCTTGTCCTTCGGGATCAACGCTGCAAAATCACCATTCATTTTATAATATGTTCCCAAAAGAAGCCCTGCAAAACAATAACTCAATGTTATCGGGAAGCGAAAAAGCCCATTGAAAAGCAGGAGTTTTTTTACCGTGCTTTCATCCTTTGCAGAAAGGATGCGTTGAGCCTGCGTTTGATCCACGCCATAATAAGAGATATATAAAAAAATACCACCTAAGAGCATAGGCCAGAATCCGTACTCCGTTCCATCGAAACCGCTGTTGGAGAATTTCACAACCTGCAAACGGTCCCGATCAAGATTCTGGGTAAAATTATCCCAACCACCTACATAGTGAAGTGCATAGCCCATGATGATAAGAATTCCAAGAAATTTGATGATCATCTGGATGACTTCACTATAAACAATTGCTTTCATCCCGCCTTCGTAGGAATATATTACCGTGATGCCTGCGACAATAATGATGGTTTGCCAGAATGGAAGAACAAGAATTGAAGAGAGAATAAGTGTTACGGCATAGATGCCAATACTTGTTCCAAACGACCTGCTGGCTAAAAAAACAAAACTTAACAAGTTACGGCTCGACCTGCCAAACCTTTTCTCCAGGTAGCTATAAACGCTTACTACCCCTGAACGGAACAGTGAGGGCGCCAGAGTTGCTATTAATATTGCCATGGCCAGGGGAACTCCAAATTCAAATGTCAGCCATTGCATCCCGCCGCCGGCGCGTAGTCCAACAAAGGCAGGAGCTGAAACAAAACTGATGACCGAAAGTTGCGTGGCCATCACAGAGAGGCAAAGAGAGAACCAACCAAATTGTTTATTACCGAGGAAATAATCTTTGCTACCCTTGCTCTTCTTAAAATAAAATCCCAATGCCATCATTACAACTATGTAAAGAACTACGATTCCATAGTCTAGTCCATTCATGCTAAGCTTTATAATTGCGTTATAAAATCCAGGTAAAGAGCTGCGGTCCATGAGAAATAATTCCCACCCAGGCCACGATCTCCATCAGCTTTTTCCGCACGGGGATCAAAATATTCGTAGAAGCCAGTTCTCTCCACTAATTGCAGACTATCACTTTTAACTTGCTCCGCCAACTGCTCAAATCCAAATCGCCTGAGCCCATTATACAACATCCAATTGACATTGATCCATATCGGACCACGCCAATATTTAACCGGATTAAAAGCCTGTTCGTCTACTGCCGAAGAAGAACACATCAAATATGTATCTGATTTAAAAGAGTGAAGCAGTATCAATTTCAATTTTTCAGCCTGCTGCTGTGAACAGACACCTGCAAATAAAGGCATAAACCCATTGGATACTTTCACTTTAATCTGTTTATTTGCTTTCAGATCAAAATCATAATAAAATCCATCCGCTTCGTTCCAGCATTTGTAATTAAGGGCCTTTATTGACCGTCGATTCCATAGTACGATTTCAGAAGCATCTTCACCAATCAGTGAAGCAAGATGGATCAGCCCTTCATTTGAACGAATGAGCATTGCATTAAAAAGAACATCCTGTATGGCAAATGGTGTTTGCTCGAATATCCTGGCATCGTCATAATTGCATTCCCTGAAAAGGTCAACAAGATAAATGTAACGTTTGTAGTTTTCATTTGTTGGCCGTTGAGAAGCGTCTACGTTTTTCAGGTCCCGCCGAAGTGCAGAAACGTCCCTTGCTTCACTTACATCCATTTTGTCAAGCACTTCATCCCAAAGGGGCGAATTATCTGTTCCGGATTCCCAGTTATGACTGATATATACCAAACCTTCTTTCAGCGGGTCTCTGTTGGTGTATAGATAATCGTGAAATGCTTTTACTTTGGGATACATTTCTTTGACGAACTCTAAAAATTCTTCATCGTCCTCACCGAATCGTTCAGCGATCATGCTTAGAATAAAACCAAACACAGGCGGCTGCGTGATACCAGAAGTGGCTAAATTTTTTGGAGACCATGGACATTTTTTTGTTCCCCACACATCTGGGCCCGGGAAATATCCTGAATCCTCATGATGAAAATTAATATGAGGCAGCATACCGTTACTCCATTGACCTTTGAACATACTGCGTATCTCGTCAAATGCAGATTGCTTGTTGAAGGAGCTCAAACCCAATGCAATGAAGCCTGAATCCCAACACCATTGAAACGGATATAGCTTAGGACTTGGAATTGTATATCCATTACGATTATTATCAATTAAAATTTGTTGGGCCTGCTCTTTCTTCATACATGCTAAGGTTTTAGAGATTGTGAACAAAATCGAGATAGAGGGCTGCAGTCCACGAAAAAGAATTTCCCCCTAAGTGTTTTTCATTTTGGCTGGTCGTTGGGCGCGGATCAAAATATTCATAAAATCCGTTCTTCTCTATGAGATCTATCGTTTCCTTTCGCACCAGTGTGGCTTCTTCGGTAAACCCATACCGCTTCAATCCATGATAAAGCATCCAATTCATGTTAATCCAGATTGGGCCGCGCCAGTATTTTAATGGTTCAAAACGAGGTTCATCAGTAGCACAGGATGCACACAATGTGTAGCCGCCTGCTCTAAATGATTTCATCATGGAATCTTTCAGATCCTTTGCCTGTGCTGTGGTGCAAATGCCCGCAAACAAGGGCATAAGTCCCCCGGATACTTTTATTCTTATCAATTCATTTGAGCGGAGATCAAAATCGTAATAAAACTTATCCTTATCGTTCCAGCATTTTTTATTGATCGAGGTTACAGATCTCTCATTCCATTCTTTAATGATCCTATCATCTTTTCCCAAAAGTGAAGCGAGCTGAATTAATCCTTCATTCGAACGCACGAGCATCGAATTGAATAGCATGTCCTGAATTAAAAATGGACAATTTTCAAAGATGGCTTTATCATCGTACTGATATTTTCTGAACAGATCCACGAGGTGGATATACCTGTTATAATTGTCGTTTGTTGGTCGTTGGGAGGCGTCTGCTACTTCCAGGTCCCTTCTCAAAGAAGATATATCTCTTGCTTCTGTAAGCTTGATTCTTGCAAGTGAATCATCCCATACCGGGGAATTATCTGCAGATTCCCAGTTGTGATGGATATATACAATTCCTTCGTTGTAAGGGTCACGGAACTCGTATAAGTACCGATGCGATTCAAGGATCTTTGGATACATTTCGTTTACCAATACATCGAAAGAATGATTTACGCCCCAGAATTTATCAGCCATCATTGCCAAAACAAAACCGTATACCGGTGGCTGGGTGATCCCGGACGTAGGAAGATCTTTTGGAGCCCATTTACATTCATTGCTACTCCACAATTCCGGTCCCGGAAAATATGCCGGATCTATATGGTGAAAATTCATATGCGGCAACATACCATTGCTCCACTGACCCTTGAACATATTTCGGATTTCCGAAAAAGCCTTCTCTTCATCAAAGTGACTAAGGCCTAAAGCAATGAAACCGGAATCCCAACTCCATTGGAAAGGATAAAGACGCGGGCTTGGAATCGTATACCCACCCCGGTTATTATCAAGCAAAATTTTCTTTGCCTGTTCTTGTGAGTGCATGTCAGTTGTCAATTGTGAGTGATGAGTTGTCAGTGGTCAGTCGTGAATGGTGAGTTGTCAGTGGTGAGTTGT
>DAINQQ010000126.1:12940-15636 GCA_036742645.1 Flavitalea sp. | reverse complement strand
AGGTAACGGACCTGGGATCTTTATCTGCAGGAACGTATGTACTGCAGGTGATTACGAACGATGGAATGAAATCTAAGAGAATTAAAGCTTAGTAAATAAGGGGGATATAAATTTTTACTTTTTGCCACGAAGGGCACGAATTACCACGAATGAATTAGTAGTGATTGAAAATATGGCCGCATTGAAGTGAAAGGGAAGATGATAGAGTTTTGAATATATGCATCAATGATTCTTTTTTTCGGAAGCGATAATTCGTGCGCTTCGGGCAAATTTTTTTTATAATTTCCGTTGTATTTGCTAAAAAATTTAGTATTTTGCCATCATATGGCGGTCGTAAACGCAGAGATAATTGCTCAATTGCAAAGAGAGATTCTTCCCCTGCAAGGGTTTAAACCGATCCCTGCCGGTGAGGGCGTGGATATAGATTTTGGACGAATGAAGAGTGCTTTCCCAAACAATATTTTTCCTGTAGGAGCAATGCATGAATTCTTTTGTGCCAGGGCAGAAGATGCTGCGACGAGTGCAGGTTTTATAGCTGGGATTCTTGGTTCACTGATGCGAAGTGAAGGGGTAGCCATTTGGATCAGTTCAGCGCGAACCATTTTTCCTCCAGGGCTGAAAACCTTTGGAATTGATCCTGATAAAATAGTTTTTGTTGATCTTCAGAAACAAAAAGATGTTTTATGGGTGATGGAAGAAGCACTCAAATGCGAAGGCATTACAGCAGTTGTTGGTGAGATGAGTGAACTGAGCTTTACTGCTTCGCGCCGTCTTCAGTTGGCTGTAAATCAAAGCCGGGTCACTGGCTTTATCCTTCGTGTTAATCCTCACAATCTGAATACTACTGCTTCTGTCACGCGATGGAAAATCACTTCTATACCCAGTCTGCTACCTGATGTTATGCCTGGCGTGGGTTTTCCTCGCTGGAATATAGAATTATTGAAAGTAAGAAATGGCAGGCCGGGAACATGGCAAATAGAATGGAAAGCAGGCCGGTTTAGGCATGCTTCTACGCTTACAGCCATTCATGGCGAGCAGCAAAGGAAAACGGGATGATATGTGTAAAAGATTTGTGTCGATATGGTTCCGTTATCTTCAAACGGATTGGTTTACTATCCGCCGTCCTTTACTAAAGGGAGTTCCTTTTGTATTGGCTTCGCCAGATCATGGACGTATGATAATATCATCGGCAAATTCTTTGGCACAGGCGCAAGGTGTGGATAGAGGAATGGTGGTGGCAGATGCCCGTGCAATTATCCCTTCTTTAGAAGTATTAGACGAGAGGCCCGGTCTTTCAATCAAATTACTAAAAGGAATTGGAGAATGGTGTATCCGGTATGCACCGGCCGTAGCAATTGATCCACCTGATGGACTACTTCTTGATGCAAGTGGATGCGCACATCTATGGGACGGTGAAGATCCTTATATAAATGATATCAGTACACGATTAAAAGGATTAGGCTATACAGTTCGTACAGCAATCGCAGAGACTATTGGAACTGCATGGGCAGTTGCACGTTTTGGAAAAGGTTCACCTGTTATTGAGGCCGGAAAACAAACATCGGCGATACTTTCATTACCACCTGAGTCACTTAGGCTGGAAACCGATATTATAGAACGCCTACATAAATTAGGTCTTCGCCAGGTGAGAGATTTTATCGGGATGCCCCAGTCTGCTTTAACCAGGCGCTTTGGTAAATCATTGGTGCAAAAACTGGATAAAGCACTGGGTCATGAAGAAGAAACGCTTGATCCGATTCACCCAGTTGAACCCTGGCAGGAGAGATTGCCATGTCTTGAACCCATTGCAACAGCAACAGGAATAGAGATTGCCCTCAAACGATTACTTGAAACATTATGCACTCGTTTGAAAAAAGAGGGAAAAGGTCTCCGTGTAGCATTGTTTAGATGTTACCGGATAGATGGGAAAATTGAACAGGTTGAAATCGGTACTAATAGACCATCGTATAATGTTCGTCACCTTTTTAAACTATTCGAGATTAAATTATCGTCGATTGAGCCTGCCCTTGGAATTGATTTGTTTATGCTGGATACTCATAGAGTAGAGAATGTTTCTCCGGTACAGGAAAAATTATGGGAAAAATCCTGCGGTTTCGAGAATATCGCTTTGTCGGAACTGTTAGATCGTTTGTCTGGAAAGGTTGGAGGAGACTGCATTCATCGTTATGTTCCTGATGAGCATTATTGGCCCGAGCGTTCTCTGAAAACTTCATCATCTCTTCATGAGAAATTAATCACCACCTGGAAGGTCAACCGGCCAAGGCCAATACAACTGCTACCCACACCTGAATTAATAGAAGTAACTGCCCCGATCCCTGATTATCCGCCAATGCTTTTTCGACATAAAGGAAAATTACATAAGATCACCAGGGCTGATGGCCCCGAGCGCATTGAACCCGAATGGTGGTTGTGTCAGGGTCAACATCGTGATTATTATTCTGTTGAGGATGAGGAAGGTTATCGATACTGGCTGTTTAGGCTCGGACATTATGATGAACAAAAAACGTATCAATGGTTTATTCATGGATTTTTTGCGTGAGGCTGCTTGCCAGAATATTCGCCTGTCAGCTGCCATCCGACGCAGCTGTCATCCCGACGAAGGAGGGATCTCAGGGTGATGCAATTTCAGATAATCTGTGAAGACATTCGAAAATGCATTGTATCATTATTGAAAC
>DAINQQ010000126.1:0-12840 GCA_036742645.1 Flavitalea sp. | reverse complement strand
ATGAAGTATACAGAACTTCAAATATCTACCAATTTTAGCTTCCTGCGCGGTGCGTCGCATCCCGACGAGTTGGTCGACCAGGCAGCTGATTATGGGTATTCGGAAATCGGAATCACAGATCGAAATAGTTTTGCAGGTCTTGTACGCGCCCATGTTGCTGCAAAAGCAAAAGGCATTCGAATCATACCAGGAGTGCGTCTCGATCTAATGGATGGCCCGAGCCTGCTCGCTTATCCAACGGACAAGGATGCTTATTCACAACTTAGTAGATTGCTCACTACAGGAAATCTTCGGGCAGAGAAAGGCGAGTGTCATTTATATAAAGCAGATATATATCAATACAACAAAGGGATAAAATTGATTGTTCTTCCACCTTCTGTCTTAAATGACATGTTCGAATACGATTTTTCTTTTCAAAAAGCGTTGGAAGAATACTATGAAGTCTTTGGTTCTAATCTTTATCTCGCTGCCTCACGTCCTTATAATGGTGATGATCACAAACATTTATACCGTCTATCAGAATTATCAACGCAATTTCAAATTCCGATGGTTGCAACAAATGATGTACACTATCATCATCCATCCCGTAGGCAACTGCAGGATATCGCTACATGCATTCGTGAAAAATGTACAATCTATAATGCTGGCTATCGTTTGTACCAAAATGCTGAAAGATATCTCAAACCAATAAACGAAATACTGCGTCTCTTCAGGCAATATCCCGATACACTTCAACGTACACAGGAGATTGCGGAAGCATGTCAATTCTCACTGGATACTTTAAAATATCAATACCCGGAAGAGATCACCACTGAGGGACGAACTCCACAGGAAGAACTTGCCTTTCTCGCCTGGGAAGGGGCCCGGCAACAATTCGGAGTGCGTATTCCTGAAAAAACAATTGCAGTTATTAATCATGAACTGGCATTTATAGAGCAGATGGATTATGCACCGTATTTTTTGACAGTGTATGATATTGTTCGATTCGCGAGAGAGCAAAAAATTCTTTGCCAGGGACGTGGATCGGCTGCCAATTCCACCGTTTGTTATTGCCTGGGCATTACATCTGTTGATCCAACAAAATTCGACCTGTTATTCGAGCGCTTTATTTCATCTGCACGCAATGAGCCACCGGATATCGATGTCGACTTTGAGCATGAACGCCGTGAGGAAGTGATGCAATATATCTATAGAAAATATGGCCGTGACCGTGCGGCGATTGTTGCTACTGTTACTCAGCAACACCAGAAAGGAGCGATCAGGGATGTGGGAAAAGCAATGGGATTATCTGTTGATACACTGAATCGTATTTCAGGTTCTATCTGGGAATTTACCGATGAATGGTTTGAAGGAAAACGGATTGCGGAACAAGGTCTCAATCCTGAGGACAAACATCTTCGAAAAGTTTTGCAGCTGACAAGAGAATTTATGGGTTTTCCTCGTCAACTCGGACAGCACACTGGTGGCTTTGTGATCACAAGGGGAAAGCTTTCTGATCTGTGCCCAATCATGAATGCACGAATGGAAGACAGAACCTGTATCGAATGGAATAAAGATGACATTGATGCATTGGGATTTTTGAAAATAGATGTATTGGCCCTGGGTATGCTCACCTGTATACGCAAGGCATTTGATGAAGCCAGGCAGCATTATAATTTAGATCTCACGCTTGCCAATATACCGCAAGACGATCCTGCAGTTTATGAAATGATTTGTCATGCCGATACCATTGGCGTTTTTCAAATTGAAAGTCGTGCCCAGCAATCAATGTTACCACGTCTCAAGCCACGTTGCTTTTATGATCTTGTAATAGAAGTAGCCATTGTTCGGCCTGGACCTATACAGGGCGATATGGTACATCCATACCTGAGGCGTCGTAATGGTGAAGAAGACGTTGAATATCCATCAACTGAATTAAAAGAAATATTGGAACGCACTTTAGGTGTTCCTCTTTTCCAGGAACAGGCGATGAAGATTGCGATTGTAGCGGCAAGTTTTACACCCGCTGAAGCAGATGAACTTCGCAGGAGCATGGCGACGTTTAAATTAAAGGGATTGGTTACGCAATTCGAACACAAATTGATCCAGGGAATGCTGAAAAACGGGTACAGCCTTGAGTATGCACAGCGTGTTTTTAAACAACTGGAAGGTTTCGGAAGTTATGGTTTTCCTGAAAGCCATGCCGCTAGTTTTGCTTTGCTGGTATATGTTTCATCCTGGATAAAATGTTATTATTCTGACGTCTTCGCATGTGCGTTACTGAATAGTATGCCGATGGGTTTCTATCAGCCTGCGCAGATAGTGATTGATGCAAGAAAGCATGGGGTAGATGTGAGAGAGGTTGATATTAATTATTCGAATTGGGATAATAAACTTGAAGAACAATCAGGAAAATATCGTGCGCTTCGCCTCGGATTCAGGCAGGTGAAAGGTTTACGGGAGGATGATATCAAAATACTTGTATCAGCAAGAATAAAAAGGTATTCCAACGTTAATGAACTTCGTGATGCAGGATTATCGGACGCTACGCTCGAAAAATTAGCGGATGCAGATGCATTCAGATCCATTGGCCTGGATCGCCGCCAGGCATTGTGGGAGGTATCGATCAGAGATCGAAATATTGCCCTTTTTTCTGGTCAGTCATCCGAAGATCCAAAAGAAAAAAGGGCTATACTGCCCATCATGACAACGGCCGAACATGTAGTGCATGACTATGCCGCCACATCACTTTCTTTAAAAGCACATCCTGTTAGTTTCGTTCGGGAAATATTGCAACAACTGCATATTCTTTCTACTAAAGAGCTGAATGATGTGTCCGATGGAACACCTGTGAAGGTAGCAGGCCTTGTATTGGTTAGACAACGCCCGGGAACAGCAAGAGGCGTATGTTTTATGACTATTGAAGATGAAACCGGTTATGCCAACCTTGTAATATTTCAAAACTTATTCGACAAATACCAGAAAGAAATTTTACAATCAAAGCTGATCATGGTGGAAGGAAAGCTTCAACGTGAAGGAGAAGTAATCCATGTAATCGTAAGGTGTTGTTATGATTTTTCGAAATTGTTACGACACCTCACACCCTCCGGTAACGAGAACCTGCCTGTGCTAACACTCGCACGTCCTGATGAAAAGTCGATTCCACCAGCGCAGAATCGCAGAACACACGTACGAGAGAATGCACAGGAAAAAATTTTTCCAGAAGCTAGAAATTTTAGATGAGAACGCTTCAACATAAATTTGACCGAAACAGAATTAACTCATCTCTTCTTGGCAGTATCGGCTCTTCTAATCGAATCTCTTCTATCCAATGAATCTTTTTTAATCTCGACTGTTGAATCAATTCTGTCTTTTCTCGCTTCTGCAGTTGAATCAATTGCATCCTTTCGTTCGCCGGCCATCGAATCCAATGAATCTTTTCTCTCTTCTGTTGATTCTGCTGCATCATTACAGGCTATTAAAATCCCTGCAAGTGCCGTGATAAAAAATAGCTTCTTCATAATAAGCGCTTTAATTCTAATTAATTGGTTACAGAGTGCAATCCTGATGCCAACAGTCTGGTCATTGATGTCCTCAGAGGTATGGGAATTGCATCCCGGGAAAACTTTCTCAACATTGATGAAGCGATGTGATGATGACCCGATGAGTTTAAGCAAGCGATTTTTTGACTAAGTATAATCTATCTTTGAATCTTACTTAGTACCAAATAAAGCAGAACATCGCCAATGATTATTTCTGATAAAACGGTCAATGTTATCCAACGAAGAAACTTCTTAAAAAGCCTTTCAATATTCATGAGCATCTATCCGTTTATTAGTCCTGACCAAATCGATATGTCGCCTGGTATATCTGATGATGTTGTCAGTTTGGAAATTGGTCAGATGAAATGTACCATCTTTCGCGACTTCATGTTCAAATACCTGGGAAAAGATTTCTTTATAAATGCTAACGGTGATGAGGTGAATCAATCATTGAAGAAATACGGCGCCACCACTGACAATATTCCTTCTCCCTTTATTGCCTTGTATATTCAAACTGGCGACAGGAAAATACTGATCGATACAGGGGGTGGGTATTTTGAGAATCCAATCGTTTTTAGGGGTAATTCGTATGCATTTAAAGGAAGGTTACAGCAACTCATGCTGAACGAACATATAAAAACAGAAGAAATTACCGACGTAATCATTACGCATTTCCATCCTGATCATATTGGCAGTGTTTATTCCGAAGATGATAGATTGAATTTCGTCAATGCCAGGTTTCATATGCATCAAGACGAGTGGAATTACTGGCATTCATCGCGATCAGACAATCAACCTGGAATGTTTCGAATTTTCATAGATAAGAACATCACGCCGCTAAAAGATCTTAACCTCAATTTAATCAAAGGGGATTTCGTGGAGTTCCTGCCAGGAGTAACTGCAGTGAAAGCAGATGGACATACACCAGGCCAGATTGCTGTAATTATACACTCAGGCAAGGAGCACTTACTATACATTTCAGATGCCTTTCTTCACCCGCTGCACATAGAGCGGTTAGATTGGCAAACGAATTATGACCAGGAACACTCAAAGGCGAAAGAATCCAGGATAAAGCTTCTTGACTTAGCATATAAAGAAGATATGCTCATAAATGCGTTTCATTTTGATTTCCCTGGTTTAGGAAGGGTAAACAAGCAGGGAAACAACTGGACATGGGGTTACTCCCGAAAGTTTTAGCTAAGAGTAAAAGAGATTTATGGGAAAGAGGAAAAGAGGTGCCCGTAAATTTCGTGATATCTTAGTTCTAACAAAAATCGCTGATCAATGTTGGTTGAAAATTTCAAGCAAGGTTTAGACGTTTGGATAAATCAGTTGGAAAACTATGATTTGAAACAACTATACGCGAAGCCTTCTCCAAATAGCTGGTCAATCGGGCAGGTGTACATGCACCTGATAGAAAATACGGATTGGTTTCTCGAACAAGCTAAAATTTGCTCGTCAACAGATGAAAACGCAAATGAAGAAGCATCACCTGCTGGCAAAGCCATGCTCGTTATTAATGAATTTCCGGATGTTGTTTTAGAAGGGCCACCAGAGAACAACGCGACACAACAACCAGAGAGTAATGGCCAGCTGATAAGTGATTTAAAGCAACTGAGAGATGAAATCAGTGACCTTGGAAAAGTAATTTATGCAAGCGAATTCAAAGGCAAAACAAAACATCCCGGACTTGGATACTTCAATGCTGTTGAATGGTTTCAATTTGCTGAAATGCATCTCCGACATCATCTACGGCAAAAGAAGAGGATTGATGTTTTTTTGAAAGCAAGTACATTTTAAGCTTTGCTTATCGGATTACGATCAGGAGGTTGACATAAAGTGGACGTTAGGAAACATAAAAAAGGCGTCTCCGTTAAGAGACGCTTTTTATTTCCAGAACAGTATTTTTTTTGAATCACTTCATTACAACATCCTATTCTTTCCAATAACTGTTGGCCGTTCGTGATTACCCCACGTTTCGCTTGTGCTGTCACTTGACTGTTCTACGCGAATTCGGTTTTCTACATTGCGAACTCCGGAAATCGATTCAACAACGTCTTCTGCACGGCGTTTTTGCTCGCGACTTGCTACTGTTCCCGTCAGGATAACCTCATTGCTTTGAATTTGTACCTGGATATTGCTTGCATCCACATTATCATCATCACTTAAACGGTCACATACATCTTCCCTTATACGGTCTTCGGAACGCTGATAATCTTTCGGTCCTTTTCCTTTATAAGGTCCTTGAATGCGATCTACTCTTCTCCGCCTTTCTGCATCTTCGTCACCAAACCATGCCGATACTTCATCCTTCGTGCGATCCCACCAGTCACGATTTCTATCCTGCCCGGAGCTACCATAATTTTGGTTGCCATAATTTTGACCGCCATAGCCCCTGTTGCCTGAGGATCCGTAACCTGCTCCGTAACCTCTATCAGAACGTCCTTCATATGAACCAGAAGTTCCGTACTGTGAACCGTAATTCATATTCCTGCTTTGTTGCCAATCTTGATTTTGGCCGCTGCCATATCCATATCCCTGGTTACGTGTCCAGTCGTTTTCGTTCCTATGTTCGTTCCCGTAGGATCCACCTTGTTGCGAGCCTTGTCCTTGCTGTCTGAATCTATCACCATAATTACCCTGGCCGTAGCTTTCTCCAGATTGATTACCGTATTCGTTACCCTGGCCGCCTCCATAGAGTCCCTGGTTTTCCCTTCCATAACCAGATTCACCGTAGCTTGAACTACCGTAACGGGTTCTCCGGTTCCTGTCCTGACTTTCATAATCATATCCTGTGTTACCATAGTTTTCACGATTCCGATTTTCATCATCCTGATTATTTCGATCCCAGTTCTGATTGAATTGGTTTGATCTGTTACGATTATTGTCTGCCATAGAAAATACTGTTTAAATGGTTAAATAATTACACTGCATTTTATACAAAAAGCTTGCCTTTGGAATCTACGTTTATTCAGTAGAATGATGTAGAAAATTCAGGGTAATTAAGGTGACATTAATCCACAAAAAAGGCAACAATTTTGCGTGCTTATGAAACGGTGCTAACGCAGAGTCTGGCATTAGCTCAATGTGGAAAGCTGCCTTTGCGCGACATTGCGGTCTTCTCTGCCCTTTTTGGGTTTAATGAAATTCCTGACTGCAGAGGCCGCAAGTATTATGCAAAGGTTCGCAAAGGAATGACAAAAAAAACTTAGTTCGTCGGGAGTAGTATCCTGAACGTCGCCCCCTTGTTCAGTTCGCTCTCCGCCCACAGATAACCGTTATGATTTTGTACAACCTTCCGGGCGATCGACAAGCCAACACCGGTACCTGAATACCTGGATTTGCCATGCAGGCGTTGAAACATCTTAAAAATCTTCTCCGCATATTGTTGTTGAAAGCCAATACCGTTATCGGTCACTTCGATCAGGTAAAAAATCTTATCTCCCAAATCCGCATGTGACTTTAAGAAAGGATCATTCCCTTTAACTGGACGTGACCTAATCGTAATATATGGAGGAACATCCTGCTTGCTATATTTTAGAGCATTACTAATAAGGTTATGAAACAACTGTTGTAGCTGTCGCCTGTTTCCCTGAACTGTCGGAAGTGGATCAATGATGAATTGTGCACTTTTTTCTTCTATTGGGAGTTCAAGGTCAGATAATACTCGCTCGATTTTTTCATTCAGGTCAACCGGTTCCATCCCACGAGGTTTCTCGCTGATATGCGAAAACTCCAGTAAATCATCTACCAGAAGTTGCATGCGTTCCGCAGAGGTAACTATTCGTTCACACATGTGAATCTCGCTTTCTGTCATCCGTGGTGCGAGAGTGCTCTTCAGCCTGTCAGTAAAGGTTAAGATTTTCCTTAGCGGTTCTTTCATATCGTGTGAAGCCGCATGCGCAAAATCTTCCAGGTTTGTGTTAGACCGCTCCAATGCTTTCACAGTCTGCTGCAGTTCCAGCTCTGATTTGCGGAGGGATGTATGGTCAGTCACAGTGACTAAAAGGTGATCGTCAATTCTCACGCTTTGCAGGTCGAGGTAATTGTCATGTCCATCCACGTTATAGTAAACTTCTTTTCGCTGTGGCTCACCTGTATCAAAACTTTGCTTATAGAGCTCGAAGGCGCCCGTAGCCAGGTAGCCGGGAAAAAACTTTTTTCCAAGTTGTCCTTGCATCTCTTCTGGTGATTCCCCGATAAACCCGGCTACTGTCGAATTGACCATCCCCAGCCTAAAATCAATGATCTCACCTTGCTTATTGTACTCAGGTGTGCAGGTGAACATTCCCGTTTGCGCTGTATCAAACACCGTTTTCAAAGTGGACGCTGCTTTTTCTGACCTGAGTTGAAATTCCTTGATAGGACTAACGTCAGAGAACACCTGAATAAGGTGGTTGTAGTCCATCTTCGAAACAGTAAGTTCCAGCCACCTGCTCGTAGCCTTCATATAATATTGCATCACCAAAGGTTCACCTGTCTCCAGGGTATTGATGCAGGCCTGGTAATAGGGAGAGCCAATAATCCCGGGCTCGATCTCAGAGGCCTTCTTCGAGAAATAGATATCCTTTGGCAGCCCAATATATTTAACCGCGGCATCGTTCGCGAGGATGGTGAGTGAATCCACAACTTTACCGCCTTCATCCCTAAATACTTTGCTAACAGATATTCCATTTGACGAGTTCAGCAGAATGTTATCCAGTAGAGCTTTTTGTTCACGAAGTTGCCTCGTCTGTTCTTCGAGTTGTTGCGTCTGGGTTTCTAACTGTCGAATAATTAAATTTTCATTAGTGCGGTCCTGTATAACCGTTAAGATGCCGTTGCGTAGCTTGCTGCGTAACACACGGGCATATTTGTTCAAGGCAGGATTGAAGAAGGCGGTCTCCGACTTTTGACCTGTCGTGTACACCATCATCATTTCATCAAAGATGGATTTGCGAAGTTCATCTGTAAGGGTGGGGGAATTAGAGATCGTTAACCCCGCAAGTTGTGCGCGTGAAAGGTTGAGATAGTTCAGCCCTTCGTCATTGGAGTAGGTATACTCAAAGTCTATGATCTTTTCTCCGTCTTTAGAACGGATAGGACGACTCCATACAATAGCCTGGGGTTGTACATCATAAAGTTCTGCGAAGAGCTGTGCATCGTATTGGGTCTCGTACATAGCGGGTAAGCGAAGTCACAAAATACGGTGTTTTTCGTTTAAGGATGGTTGAATTGTCTCAAAATAGTGTGTATAAACATAGGTTTATAGAATATTAGCGTAAAGACGCTGAGACGCAAAGGGTTTCGCTTCTTTTCTGTCGTTACGCCCGTTCGTATGAATATTTGAGTACCTGTCTCATGATCATCACAACACCACTGACAACCATAATTACTATGACCCATTTTCTGAAAGCTTCATTGGTAATCTGTTTTAGAAATCTTTACAATCCTCACAGGTTCGCCAATTAAGTTTGCCAGGTTGATTGTGGGGTGCTGAACCTTTTACTCCTGCAAAAAATTTTACAATCGACACCAGTAGCAATGAACCTTCGCCTCCGATAAAGTTGATATGATATAGGCAACATTCCCGCAAGAAAAATCAGGATATGTAACCATGCAGCCTGTTGTAAAATTTCTTTCCATAAGTACCTGCTTCTGTATTGCTTAATCCAGAATCTCAATGCCTTTCATATAGGACTACTATTCATGCCCTGTTGTTAAAGGTATCTGCCGTTTCAAGACTAAGCAAAAAATAAGCCCTCCTCTTATACTTATTCCTGTAATCGGTAGGAGATAAGCCCTTAATTTTCCTGAATGGTAGTCTAATTCTTTCGTGTCGTTACACCGGTTCGTGTCGTTACACCCGGTACCTATATCACTTACTTCAAGGGGACCTTATAATAGCGCATCCAAGCTAACTATAGATGAACACAGAGGGACTTCACTGAGTTAGGCAGAGGATTTATTCTGATCTCAAACTCTTCACAGGATTCATCATAGCTGCTTTGATTGCCTGGAAGCTTACCGTTATGATAGTGATAACAACTGCAGCAATGCATGTCAACAAAAATATCCACCATGAAATTTCAGTCCGGTATTGGTATTTATTCAACCAACTACTCATTAAATAATACCCAATCGGTATAGCAATTAAGCATGATATGATCACCAGCACAACAAAATCCTTCGACAACATTTGCCAGAGATTCGCCACGCTTGCTCCCAATACTTTTCGGATACCGATCTCCTTTGTGCGTTTCTCCGCTACAAACGAAGCCAATCCGAATATGCCAAGGCATGAGATAAATATGGCAAGAATAGAAAATACGCCAGACAATTTTCCAATCCGCTCTTCCTGGCTGAACTTCCGCGCATATTCTTCATCCACGAACTTATAATCGAATAGGGCAGTAGGGACTACTTTCCCGATCGCTGCCTCAATCCTAGGCAAAGCAATATGAGCGCTCACCGTTGGCTTGATTCTAATATGCAAGATCCGCGATGCTCTTGCACTATAGAAATACAAGGTCTGCCTCACCGGCTCGTAGGGAGATTCCATCACAATGTCTTTCACAACTCCTATGATAGTCTTCGACCATTTTGGAATGCCGAATTCATCGACGTCTGTGAGTTTTTGACCAACAGGATCTTTTAGACCCATGTATCTTGCGGCTGCTTCATTGACGATAATAGAGTTGCTTGTGTCCGTAGCAAGATCTTTTAAAAAATCACGGCCATGCACAACCTGCCAACCCACGGTTTTGCCATACTCGGGCGTAACATTGCAGACCACAAACTCGGCATCCATGTTTGGATCCTTGCCTTTCCAGTTATAGCCACCTGTAATATTCCATACTGCTGTCACAGGGTTCGAAGAGACGGCTATACTTGATACGACACCTGTGCCGAGCAATTCGGTTCGCAGTACATCTCGTTTGTCTTTATAATTCGGATCAGTCATGTCTACAGTTATCAGGCTCTCCCTATCATACCCAATGGGCCGGTCCCGCGAATACTGCACCTGTTTGTAAATGATCAATGTTCCAATGATCAACACGACGGAAACTGTAAATTGAACCACTACCAACACTTTGCGCGGCAAAACGGCAAGACGGCCCGAACGCAAAATACCTTTTAGTACTTTTACAGGTTGAAAGGAAGACAAATAAAATGCAGGATACAATCCGGCCATGAATCCGGTCAGTACAATAAATGCAATCGCAAGAGCCCAAAAGACGGGGTTCCCAAACGGAAGCGAAATATCTTTATCAGCCATCTCATTGAACTGGTTTTTTAATACGATCAGCAGCACTATAGAAAAAACAAAGGCAAGCATCACTACCAGGAATGATTCGCTTAAGAACTGCGCGATCAGTTCACTTTTACTCGAACCGATTGCTTTGCGCACGCCAACTTCCCTGGCTCGTTCTTCAGACCGCGCAGTACTCAGGTTGATGAAATTGATGCATGCAAGCAGCAACACAAAAATGCCGATGATACCAAAAAGCCAGACAAATGTGATGCGACCACCTGCCGGTTTTCCATTTTTAAATTCGGAGTACAGGTGCCAGGTGCTCATGGGAATTAGCTTCACAAAAGGTTTGTATTTCTCAATCATCTTAAAAAAGTCTGCCGGCACATTCTTGACGTAAAGATCTTTGATCACTTCGTTTACGGCATCGACGTTCGCATCCGGTTTAAGCTGTACAAACGCATTTGAACTTCGGTTATCCCAGTCGGTCTCACTGTCTTTAAACCAGTCATGCGATAATATCCACAAAGAAAATGGTGCGAAAAACTCCACTTCACTAAACCGGTTGTTCCGTGGAATATCTTCGTAAACCCCTGTTACTTCCACCTGCATCAGGTGATCAATTTGTAGACGTTTATTGATCGGGTCTTCGTCACCAAAGATTGACTTAGCCGCTGAGTTCGATAGTACAATGGAATTGGGATTATCAAGGCTTTTATATCCGCCTTTCAACATCTTTAATGAAAGCATATCGAGTATGCCTCCTTCGATAAATTGGCCCTTTTTACTGAGCTTTTTATCCCCGCTTGAGATTGTGTAATCTCCCATCCACCATGCCATCAATACATGCCTGAAATATTGCGGGTAGTTAGTCTTAAGCACCCTCGCAACCGGGTATTGGATAGCGACGGACCCCACTACTTCTGAAGAGCCGGGGTCGATGTTACCGCTCCATACTTCTGCGATATTGTCGTAGTTCTTATGGTATTTATTAAACGACAGCTCATCGTACATCCATAACCCGATAAACATGGCCACGGTCATTCCGATTGCGAGTCCGCCAATGTTGATAAGCGAATAACTCTTGTTGCGAAGTAGCTTTCTCCATCCGATCTTAAAATAACTTCTGAACATAAAGTTTGATTTTAAATTATACTCTCTTTTCCGTCTCACGATAATACCGGGCCGGAAAAGCAGAATCACGTCAATCACAAATTGTATATCTGCTTTTCGTTTTCCTTTTTCGTGTACACGCTCCTGGTACAACTCCAGCAAATCTCCTTCGATGTATTGCATCAGCTTCGGATCGCAGTACCACCTAAAGAAGCGAAGAAAGAGTGGGGGAGGTGATTGTTTGTTGTTGTTCATACACACATATTCTACTTCAATTTCAAAGCAACCTTCGGAATCGCCTGCCAGAGCTGATTTCTTGTATCCTTTGTATACTCCATGGCCTTTTTACCCAATGCAGTAATTTGAAAATACTTCTTCGGCCTACCCGCCCGTTCCTCCGTTGTCTCGCCCTCATGCGATTTGATGTAGCCTTTATCTTCCAGCCTTCCCAGGGCAGTATGCAATGCCCCCATGCTAACATTCCGCGACAATCTGGCCTCGATTTCCTTCTTAATCGCCACGCCATACGCCTCTTTATACAAAACACCGACGGTAAGGATCACAATCTCTTCGAATTCGCCGAGTTGGTATTTTTTCATTTGTTGAGGCATTATTTCCTAAATGTAGGAAAATTGGTTATGCTGACTTTATTAACTGGATGAGCGGTTGATTTTTGAGTTTGGACTGTAGTTGTACCCGGCTGGGGATTACTATTGGGCATCCTTGCAGCCTGCTCCGTCCGATACGCCCGGTCGCACTTTTGTGCAGTGGGTCCTTTACTCAACAATAAATTAGGGCATGAAATCGATGTTATTTAACTGCATGCGCCCGATTTTAAGGTTAAGCCAGAATCTTGCGGGCATACTATAATTTTTTTATCAGATTGTAATAAACTTTTGCTGAAAGAGATCAACAACAGCAGCATTAGTAAAAAATGAAGAAGGATAAGAGATGGTGTGCCTGGTATGTAAG
>DAINQQ010000125.1:0-15681 GCA_036742645.1 Flavitalea sp. | reverse complement strand
TCCGGATTCAAAGGATGGGCGATCATTTTCAAGCGCCCGATAAATGACTCCACTATTTGCGCCTTTGTCCACTTTCCAATCGAATACCAGTTCGAAATTGTCATACTGCTGAGCAGTGATCAGATCGGCTCTCTTTGTAACTCCATCTTTCTTTGAGATCAATTCACCATTGACAACCTCCCATCCATCGGCCGCAACGTTCTGATACATTCTCCAGCCCTTTGTTGTTTTGCCATCAAATAGCAATTGCCATCCAGCCTTTTTTTCTGTATTGGTGAGGGTGTTATCCTTCTCCTGCGAAAGCGTAAAAGATGGAATAGTCAATGAGGAAAATAAAAGGATAATAAGCGGAAATTTGGCGGTTGTATGCATAACGATTGTTTTAAAAAGAGAGCCGAAAATTACTGTATTTCTATCTATCCGCATGTCTTATTACTGCCAAAAATACCTGTCTGATTCGGATTGAATCCATACCAAATTGTTAGTAATGTCAATCAATTGTTAGTTCGCAGAACGACAAGCTCATGTATACGCGAACAAGCCCAGGTGCCATGGATAGTCAACGTTAATTCCACTTCTCGCAAATCGCCGAATTGGCAGAGTAGTATGTCGCTTGTAAATTTGCGCATTGTTTCATTTTTAAATCTATTAGCTATGGCATTCACATTACCAGCACTTCCTTATCCGCACGACGCTCTTGAGCCACATATTGACACTGCCACCATGCAGATTCATCATGGCAAACATCACCAGGCTTATGTTGACAATCTAAATAAGGCAATTGCCGGAACTCCGAATGAAAACAAATCATTAGAAGAACTTGTAGCCAGTGCAGGAGCGATCAGTCCAGCAGTACGCAACAACGGTGGGGGACACTGGAATCATACTTTCTTCTGGGAAAGTATAGCTGGCAAAGCGGGTGGATCACCTTCGGGAAAATTAGCCGACGCTATATCATCTGCATTTGGAAATTTCGATGGACTGAAAGAAAAAATGAATAATGCCGGCATGACCAGGTTCGGAAGCGGCTGGGCATGGCTGATTGTCAAGGATGGTAAACTCGAAGTAAGTTCTACGCCCAACCAGGATAATCCGTTAATGGACGTTGCTGAAGTAAAAGGTACTCCCATTTTAGGTGTGGATGTATGGGAACATGCATACTATTTGAAATATCAAAACAAGAGGGCGGATTATCTCAATGCCTTCTGGAATGTTGTAAACTGGAGCAAGGTAGCTGACCGTTTTGGTGGGGGTTCCAAATAGTATTAAAAAATTGTGTTACTTGCAATCCTGGTTGAAAAACCGGGATTTCTTTTTTAAATATTCAACATGAAAAAAATACATACAGTCTTTTTAGCGCTGATAAGCCTTTATTTTTTTTCATCTTGTTCCGAGAAACCGGGGAAAAAGGTATTGGTGATGGCAAGCGGACAAGTTCAGATCAATGACAATGTGATCACTCTTGAACCTGGGACAACGCACACGGAAAATGAAATAACCGTTGCTAATGAAAAAGTAACAGTGAAGACACCTTCCGGATCGTCAGATTTTACTGTTCCGGATGCGGGGTTGTATATTCTGAATATAAAGAACGATACATTAATTGGAAGTTATCAACGGATTGGAACTGATAACTCACAGACGGTTATCAGCCAGGAAAATTTGAAAATGCGAATTGATAGTTTGAATCAATTGATGGCTGGCACGAATGCAAATGCTACAAATAAAAATTTCTTTATACCACCCAATCAGATCTCAAAAGTTACTGCAAACACCGAAGCCCAGGTCATCGGCCCATACAAAAAAGTGCCCGGTTCATTTGAGGGAGGAAAAGAACACGAGATCTACAAGTTCTACACGAATAAAGAGATGCATGAAATCGTTGATAAGTTGAGCAAGATGGCTGATTCAGTGAAAGCTGAATGATTATGAGAGATATAGGGTTTTAGACACAGGTATTGCACGCCTCTGTTCAGGTATGCCATACCTGTTAATGAGTGATCATCACTCTGATGTTTCAGGTATCGCAGACCTGTACATCAGCACACCTAAGTATCGGGGATGGCGTAAAAATTGCGTCCCAGGTCATTATAAACGCTCCACATGCAATCACAAAAACTAAGATTCTCCTGCTCCTGGGAAGAAGTCCGGGAGAAGTTGAAAGAAACCAATATCAACCTTACCGATGAAGACCTCGATTATCAGCCCGGCAGAGAAGACGAACTCCTGGAACGTCTCCAGCAGAAAATAAATAAACCTAAGGAAGAGATCAGGGAATTAATTGAAAGTGTTGCGGTGAATAGTGGGAAGGCAGGATAGCCATTAATTTAAAATTACTACTCAAAGAATTAAGTTTGTTGTAAGACGAGTCAACATCAAACGATCCAGTTGTTTCTTGCTTTTCCTAAATCACTCCTCAAAATCAAATCGCTTGCTGAAATTTCCGACGTCTCTTCAACACATTCGAATTCATGTACAAGATAATCAGATCCGAACAAGGTGGCCGCTGTGAGTTGTGAGGGGTCATTGGTGAATGCTAAATTGTAAGTGGTCAGTTTTCGGTGGTCCATCGTCGGTTGTGGGTCGTCAAGTGTGCGTCGTTATCCCTTCAGGGGCTTTGTTTTGCACGATCGTACTGAGATGGCCACCGGATATCTACATTCAATTCTTTTGCGGCATGTAAGGGAAAGTAAGGATCCCGAAGCATTTGTCTTGCCAGCACAATTACGTCCGCCTGTTGTTCTCGAAGAATCTGTTCGGCCTGTCCGGCTGTAGTAATTAATCCCACAGCACCCGTCATAATTCCAGTCTCCTTTTTGATACGGTCTGCAAATGAAGTTTGATACAGGGGTCCGGTTTGAATTTTTTGAAACGGACTGTTTCCTCCCGAAGAACAATCTATCAAATCAACGTGTTCTCCTTTCAGGATGCTTGCTAGTTTCACCGAGTCATCAATAGTCCAGCCGCCCTCGACCCAATCGGTTGCCGATATGCGAACAAATAAAGGATAATCAACGGGCCATACTACTCTAACAGCACGGATGATTTCAAGAAGAATTCTTATCCGGTTATCAAACGATCCGCCATATTCATCTGACCTATGATTACTTATGGGAGACAAGAACTCATTGATGAGGTAACCATGAGCAGCATGTATTTCGACAACCTTAAACCCTGCTTTCAAAGCCCTGATAGCGGCAGCTTGAAAATCATGTATCAGTTTCTGAAGGTCTTTCTTGTCGATTGCAAGCGGAGCTGGCTCTCCCTCTTTGAAAGGGATTGCGCTGGGAGCCACGGTTTGCCAGGCACCCGGTTGCGTTGTTAACGCTGCACCACCTTTCCAAGGAATTTCATGACTTGCCTTTCTGCCGGCATGAGCCAACTGGATTCCAGGTACGGTGCCTTGAGATTGTATAAAATGAGTGATCCGGGTCAAAAACTCGATATGATCGTCTTTCCATATACCCAAATCGGAGCGGGTTATCCTCCCTTCTGGCGACACTGCTGATGCTTCAACGATGATGAGCCCTGCTCCTCCCACGGCACGGCTGCCCAGATGTACCAGGTGCCAGTCGTTTGCGAACCCATCTTCACTCGAGTATTGACACATGGGAGAAACAACGATCCGGTTCTTGAGTGTAATTCCACGCACTTGTAACGGTTCAAATAGCAAAGCCATAATTTTTTTATTGATGATGATGCAAACCTCTGTCCATAAATCTTCGAGAGTCAACGGACAACCGTCCACGAAAAAAAGCAATCATTTGATTATTCGCTTTCCTTGCGGCAGAAAAAACCGGCAAAAGAAAATTATAAATTTTTAGGAAACGGTATGAATATAGAATCAGGAATCCAGATCTGCAAATAGAAAAAGAAAGAGCCTGGCCCGTGGTGTTCAACAATTGAATATCAGAATAGTCTTAATTGTACACCTTTTTTTCTTTGCTTTTTAGAATCGGCACCCACAGGTTGTTCACTGTCCCCAAACACTGTCTTACCACCATACTTCCACGAATCCTTTCTTTCCTTCTCTATAAATTCCTCCACATTATCGCGTGGTATAAAATCTTTCTCAGCACGCTGTGCCACATTTGTAAGCGCTTTTATCGCCTGTTGCTTATCCGTACTACCGATTTTCGCCTTATCAATTGCGGTTCTTAAGGTATCGATAGTTTCATCATATACTTTAGTAGGAACAGGAAATGGATGGCCATCCTTTCCGCCATGAGCGAATGAAAATCGCGCTGGATCTTTAAACCTGGATGGAGTGCCGTGAACCACTTCACTAACCAGAGCTAAGGATTGTAACGTTCTTGGGCCAAGACCCTCAAGCATCAGCAGCTCCTCAAAATTTTTGACATCTGTGTCATGCGCAAGCCATAGTATTGATCCAAGTCTTCTCAGGTCAATATTTTCCGAACGAACCTCGTGATGATGTGGCATGATGAGTTGCTGGATTTCATTCATCATCCGATCGGGATTTTCGGCCGTGATCTTCAGAATACCATTTTGCGATTGTATCGCTTCATGCGCAACCAAATTCAAAATCTCGCCCTGGCTTGTTCCACAAATCCCGGTATGCGGTTCTTCGACAAACGAATTAAAGGAAGGAGAATGCCAATGATAGCGTCTTGCAGTACCTGTATCATCCCGCATGCCTTGTTGCACAACAGTCCATTCACCGGTATCACTTAAAATAAAATTATGCAGGTACAATTGAAACCCATCCTGGATTGCTGTATTGTCGACCTTTGCGCTTAGCTTACTGCAGTGAACCAGATGGTTCGCATCAAGACCAGTTCTCTCGCCAATCTTTATCAATTCATCAGGTGTTTGGCGGGAATATTTTCCTTTGCCGCCGCATATATAAATTCCAAATTCTTTCGAGTGTGGATTGATTGCACGCTTCAGCGCGCCCATCACCGAAGTGGTGATGCCGGATGAATGCCAGTCCATTCCCAGAACTGCTCCGAAACTTTGAAACCAAAACGGATCACTCAGCCGACGAAGTATTTCAGTCTTACCGTATTCCATAATGATCGACTCACTAATCGCAAGGCCCAATTTCGCCATGCGCTCGCTAAGCCATCTGGGAACATGGCCACCATGTAACGGAAGGTCTGCAGAACCGGATCTTTTCATCAAACAAAGTTACAAACACGAGGTGGTTAGATATGTGATCGAAGGGTGAATGTTTAAAGGTTAGTTAGCCCTTCGGGACCAACAACGGAGACATTGGCAATTGATAATATTTCTTCAAGGTAATTTCTTTCATTGCTTAACCTTGGTACTTTGTGTTGGCCTCCTAATTTCCCCTTACTTTTCAGCCATTCCGTAAACACACCCTTTTTTAAGACATGCACCACAGGTTTCGCAAGCGCGATATCCTTGTACCGTTTTGCTTCATAATCGCTGTTGATCTGTTGAAGCGCGCAATCTAATTCGCTTATAAATGTCTCGAGGTCCTCAGGATATTTTTCAAATTCGATAAGCCACTCATGTGCTCCATTGTTATTGTCGCTAAAATATACAGGGGCGGCGGTATAATCGTTCACTACTGCATTTGTTTTTTCCGATGCGATGGCGATCGCTTTATCACTATTATCAATAATCACTTCTTCTCCAAACGCATTAATGTAATGTTTCAATCGACCACTTACTTTGACCTTGAATGGGTATACTGCAGTAAATTGAACGGTATCTCCCAAAAGGTATCGCCACAATCCACCGTTGGTACTAATGATCAACGCATAATTCTTTCCGACTTCTACTCCCTCCAATCCGACAGTGACCGGATGCTTCTTTCCGTACTGATCAATCGGCATGAATTCCATAAACACCCCGTGATCGACAAACAGTAGCATTCCCTCTTCGGATGGATTGTCCTGTGCAGCAAAAAAACCTTCGCTTGCATTATACATCTCGAGGTAATGAATCTTTTTGCCGATCAATTTGTGAAATTGATCCCTGTAAGGAGTGAAAGAAACACCACCATGAATGTAAAGCTCTAGTGAAGGCCATATATCCGCAATACATGACTTACCAGTTATCTCCAGTATGCGTTTGAATAACACCAGGGTCCACGTCGGAACTCCTGAAATGGATGTTACGTTTTCTTTAATCGTCGTTTTCGCGAGCATCTCAATCTTGCTTTCCCATTCATCCATCAAAGCGATACTAAGCTCGGGCGTGCGAATCCAATGTCCCCAGAAAGGCGAATTTTGCAACAGCACAGCACTCAGGTCGCCATAATGAACTTCTTCATTTACCTGGTGAATATTGTGGCTTCCACCGATTACCAATCCCTTTCCTGTCAATAGATCTGAGTCGGGATTAAAATTATAGTAGAACGTGAGCACATCCTTAGCGGCCTGGTAATGACAATCCTGCAAACTTTCCTCGCTAACCGGAATGAATTTGCTTTTATCGCTGGTAGTTCCGCTACTTTTTGCGAACCATGATATTGGCGTGTTCCATAAAATATTTTGCTCTCCATCCATGATCCGCTGGATATATAGTTTAAGATCATCATATTCATGAACAGGCACCGACTGTTTAAAATCGTTTACATCAAAAAGCGCGGAGAAATTATATTTTCTTCCAAACTCGGTGTACTGCGCGGAAGTAATAAGATCCTGCAGCACTTCCCGCTGGGAATCGATAGGATGGGATTTCCACGCGTCAATACGCCAAAGGCGCATGCGAGCTAAGGAAGATATTGCAGGAGATAAAAGTTTCACAGAAGGGCAAAATAAACAATATCGAGAGAATATCGGGGAAGTTATTTGTGGTTATTTTGCTCGCTCTTTAAATATAAATGAATCGTGTTTAAGTCCGCGTTGATTGTGTTGAAATCCGATTCATCGGCGAGCAAATGATCTGCTTTTTCCATTAACACTGCATTGTTTTTTTCCCTGGCATAATCTGTTAGGGATTGCTTGAGCTCGTTTATGAATTTCGCATAGTCATCAAGTCTTAAATCTTCGATTTCGGTTTGAGTATTTCCTGCGTGATACCCGATTGTATGCTGCCTCCTTGAATCTGATTCTTCGATTCTATGCGCCCATTCGATGGCACTTTCTACGGATCGGATGATGTTGTCGAGGTCGGGCTGGGCAGTCGCATCCTTTGCTTCCTCGTGCAGGTAATCTTTTCGTTTCAACTCAAAATTCCGGCCAAGATATAATCGACGTACCTGTTCGTCTTCAGCGAGTTCCTCTGCTGTTCCGTGTTTAAAAATCTTGCCTTCTATGAGCAAATATGCGCGGTCACAAATTGAAAGTGTTTCGTTCACATTGTGATCAGTGATCAGAATTCCAATGTTCCTGTACTTAAGTCTTGCGACAACGGCCTGGATATCTTCTACCGCGATTGGATCAACGCCGGCAAAGGGCTCATCCAATAAAATAAATTTAGGGTCAACGGCCAGGGCGCGGGCAATTTCTGTTCTTCTGCGTTCCCCTCCACTCAGTGAATCGCCATTATTCTTGCGAACGTGATGTAATCTAAATTCATCGAGTAGGGCGTCCAGCTTTTCTCTTTGCTGTGCACGAGTGAGCTTTGTCATTTCGAGAATTGCCTTGATGTTGTCTTCAACACTCAATTTTCGAAATACAGAAGCCTCCTGGGGTAAATAGCCAATTCCCATCTTCGCCCTTTTGTACATGGGAAGGCGTGTAATCTCATTCTGGTCAAGAAACACCTCTCCTTCATCCGGTTTTATTAAACCCACTACCATATAAAAAGTAGTGGTTTTTCCAGCCCCATTGGGTCCAAGCAGCCCTACGATCTCTCCTTGCTTTACACTCACGGACACATTGTTGACCACTGTGCGGCTGCTATAGGTTTTAACAAGGTTATTTGTATGAATTTCACTGATCAAACACTAGTATTTCGGACAAAAATACCGGAACTAATTGATTAAACATTTTTGCTTCCTCGATTTAACAGCTGTTTGCCATACAGAATTCGTTAACTATGTTTGCAGGCTAATTCTAAAAACCAGTTAACTATTATAAGGTATATAGTAACGATTATAAACAATGAAAGTAATAGATCATATTCGGCAGGCCAAAGAGACGCTTATATCGTTCGAAATCCTTCCGCCATTAAAAGGGAAAACAATTAATTCGATTTATGAACATCTTGATCCTCTTATGGAGTTCAAGCCTTCCTTTATTAATGTTACTTATCATCGCAGCGAGCATGTGTTTAAGAAGAAGGCAGACGGAACCTTTGAGAAGGTTGAAGTGCGTAAAAGGCCAGGAACCGTTGGTATCTGCGCCGCTATTATGAACTATTATCACGTAGATGCAGTACCGCATTTGATCTGTGGAGGATTTAACAAGAGAGAAACCGAAGACGCGCTGATAGATCTGAATTTTATCGGCGTAGATAATGTACTCGTTCTACGTGGAGATGCTGCAAAAAATGAGACTGTTTTTGAACCTGAACCAGATGGGCACCGCTATGCTCTCGATCTGATGAAACAGGTTGTAAACCTGAATAACGGCATTTACCTGGAAGAGGATATCCGTGATGGTTTTCGCACAAAGTTTTCGATCGGAGTTGCAGGTTATCCTGAAAAACATTTCGAAGCGCCGAATATGGATACCGATATCATGCATCTAAAGACCAAGGTTGATGCGGGAGCTGACTATATCGTTACTCAAATGTTTTTCGAAAACGCTAAATTTTTTGAGTTTGTAAAGAAATGCCGCGAGGCTGGGATTGAGGCGCCAATTATTCCGGGATTGAAACCGATTACTAATAAAAAGCAACTATCCGTTCTTCCCCGTACTTTTTATGTTGATATTCCAAACGAACTCAGTGTCGAAATCATGAAATGTAAGGCAGATATCGACGTGGAGAAAGTCGGAGGTGAATGGCTTCTTCAGCAATCGAGAGAACTCAAACAGTCGGGAGTGCCGGTTTTGCATTACTATACTTTAGGTAAGCCGAAAGTTATTTGGAATGTGGTGAAAGAACTCGTGTGATTTTTTTTGCCACCAATTACACGAATTATCACTAATAACATCGTGGCAATTCGTGCAATTCGCGGCACGCCCTACCTTGGCAGAGCACTAAAGACAACCTCGTTAACCTTTATAGGATATTTTTTCTTCAGCTCAGCAATCCACTTGTTCTCGAGATATTCCTGGTAATCGTTGATTACAAATCCCCTTGCATCTGCGAAATTTCTGGGCTCCCGTTTGTTGTACAGCCTAATAATATAAGTGAAGGTTGCACTATTGCCTGCTTCATTCTTTACACTGGCTGTTATCAATTTTTCAGTAAAATTTGTTCTCTCAACTACGGGGATCTGGCCCAGTTCAAAGCGTCCCGAATCTGCCTGCATTGATCCATTGCTATTGTCTACGGCTTTTTTCCAACCAGCAAAATCAGATTTCAATGCTGCTTTTAAGCTTTCCGCAGTAACACTGTCATTACAGGTAAATATAATCGCATCAGCACTATTTTCCCACCAATACCTGGCCTTGTTCTTTTCGTAAAAACTTTTAAGCCCGGCGGAATCGAGTGATGCAGGATCCCAGATTTTGCGTTGCATCACTTCGAATAACAAATTCCCATCCTTGAATTCATTCATCTGATTAACCAGCTCAGGATTGAACTCTTCAAGATGATCGCGGTAATAATCAAGGGTGCTTGTTTCAATGAATTGTTGTAAAATCTCCTCGTTCTTTTTTCCTGTTACCAGGCTTTGAATTCCCCGGATCGATTCAAGGTAATTCTGCCAGTCTCTCACTCTTAAGGTCTGCCTGGCAAATGCGAACAAGGACGTATTTGAATTGATGTCCGCCAGCTCCGGTATTTTTTTATTACCAAGAATGCTATCAGTTAACCTCCAAAGATTTTTCTGATTGTAAGCAAGCTTTCTAAAATTTGCTTTCTGCTGGATATTTTTAAGAAGTTTTTTTCGTGACACTTCCATCCGATCACTTTGAATGATCAACTGTTTGACACCTTCACGCCATTTCTCATCGCTTTTGTCAACTTGCGCAGGTATGCGCTGGAGTCGCTTGAGGATATGATAGCCGAATTCAGTCAGTACAGGCTTACTGATCTCACCATCTTTTTGCAGCGCAAATGCGGCTGTTTCAAATACAGCATCGTAACGCCCAACACCAAACTCCGGGAGTTCGCCACCGTTCTGATAAGAAAGATTGTCGCTGCTGAATTGCAAAGCGAGGCTTTTGAAGTCGGCACCTTTTTGTAAGGCCGTTAAAATCGAATCAGTTTTTGCCTTCACATCATCTTGCTGTTTTTTTATGCCATCCGGTGACACAGCCAATAATATCTGTGCAGCCTTAAGACGACCGATCGCTTTTCGTTCTTCAATATTTTTAAAAATGTGAAAACCACTCGCACTGCGGAATGGCTTGGAATATTGCCCGACCGGCGTACTATATACAATATTTTCAACAGCATATGGAAGCACAAATACAGTGACCCACCCAATAGCACCTTTATCTGATTTCACCGCAGGGTCTTCAGAGTACTCAAAGGCAACCTGTTCAAAAGATTCCTGCTTTAATGCTTCATAAGCCTTATCAATTTTGTTCTGTGCACGTTGAATTTGGGTAGCACTATCATCTTTTCCGATGCGAACAAATATGTGAGCCATTCGAATATCCTTCTGGCCTCTCACGAACACTTCGTCAATCAACTCATTCATGCTTCCTTCGTCGTTCAGGAAATTTTCTGCAATCTGACTGCGGAAATTCTGTAACTCAGCCTTGAGGCTGGCCAGGGTATCGAGTCGCAGGTCCCGGGCTGCCTGTACTTTTATTTTGAACTTTGCATAGAGCTCAAGATAGTCGCGGTACGACTGTTCTGTTGGTTTCTCGCCAGTATCATTTTTCCCATATGCCCTTAGAAATTCGGCTTTGCTCACTGTTTTGTTTCCATAAGTGAACAAGGTTTGAGACCGTACCGTGTAAGCAAATGAGAAAAGAATGAGCGGGATGATTGTGAATACACTCCTGCGGATCATGTTGTCAATTGGATTTGGCTGTCCTTGACTTCAGATTGATTACTTCATCCATCTGAAGATAAGTAAGCTTTTTAGCGATGATGCGTTTGTCTTTGTCGAGTAAGTACAATATCGGTGTCTGGTAAACATCGTACAATTGCCTGTACCCTGGCCGGCCTGCTGCACTCTCTGCCGCCTGTTTCTCCGGCAACTGATAAACGTGTAACCACCCCGTTAACTTGTGTTCGTTTATGAATTTAACCCAATCCTCCCTGGTTCCCTCAGTTTTGACAGCATAAACGACAACGCCCCGGTTCTTCCATTTCGCCTTGTAGATTGAATCGACTTTGGGTACAACTTCTTTACAATGCGAACATCCCGGATCCCAAAAGACAACGACTGTATAATCGCTTTGGATATTGTACAATGGGATTGATTTACCTGAAGTATCCACCATCTCGAGGTTTGCTGCTGGCTGACCGATAAGATTAGCCATTAAACTGTAAGCCCGCTTGGTCATAAAATCTTTGTACTGGGCTGTGAAAAACTCAGCCTGTCCTGTATTGATATATTTCTCGAAAAGATGAACAAATACTGCATCCAGGCCCATGTATTCGGGATTGATATACTTTTGGACAAAATGCACCAGCAGGTACTTAAACATCTCCTGGCTGCCTCTAGCCTGCAAAAGCATTGCGTCAATTTCGTTTTTAATTGAATCTGCATTGGGGTGCACTAGTTCCCTGTAATATTTCTCAAGTTTAGGTTCAAAGAAAGGCGTTCTTACCAGCCTTTCGTCCCCGAGGGACACACCCTTCCAGTAATTCGACTTGTAATACTGATATGCATAATTTGAATCGTATTTACCTCCGGGATGGCTTGAGGCAGGCGGAATCTCAGGCTCCCTGATCGCATTGAAAAGCATAGACAGCAATGATGCGGAATAGATCTTCCCGACACTATCACGATACGCTGTCAGTGACCTGCTTAATGTCCTGATCTTCGAATTGATAGCCGCGGAATCTTTTGCGTTAGTGCTTTTTAGTTCCTCATTTAAACGGGTGATGGCCTGGCCTGTCTGATTCGCGAAAGCTGAATAGCTTTGAAATTGGGTATTATCAGTTGTGCCGGAAAAGATTACACTACCGGGCAGGTTCGTGGTATCTGCAGTTATTGAAAAGTCCTGGTCTTTGTCGATAAGCACTTCAAAGAGTATTTCCTTTTTTGGTGACACAAGGAAATAAATCCCCCCATGCAGAGATTCTTTCCCGGCAAAACTACCGATTGAGTTTTCATTTAATATGGTTGAATCGGCAATAGCCTTCATCTTCCCGTAGTAATATCCCAGGTAAATTTTGGCGCTCTTGTACGGCTTCAAAGCAATCTTAATATTATACCCCTGCTGAGCCGTCGATCCAAGGCTCGCAATACAAACCAAAAACAAAAGAAAAAGATGCTTCATGCTTGAGAAGTACAAGGCTCGAATTTAGCCCAAATAGAACGATCAACTTGTTAATTTCCGTGTATCAAATCCCAAAAAAAGACAGCTATTTCAGCAATGGAGCCGAGCGAAAAAACCCCGCATTGAGCGGGGTTTACAGATATTTTGATAGTTTTATTTTACTTCATTGAACTGGGCGTTGATCTTGATTGTAACTTCTTTAGCAACAACCAGGCCTCCAGCTTCTGTGGCCTTGTCCCATTTGAGGTTATAGTCGAAACGGTTGACCGTGGTAGTTGCTTTGAATCCAATTTTTGCACCCCGTTGCGTATTGATAGATCCACCATATGCAACATCAAACGAAACTGGTTTTGTGATATCACGAATAGTCAGATTGCCATCAAGCTTATATTTGTCGCCGCCTAAGGGTTTGAAAGACGTGCTTTGAAACTTCATTTGAGGGAATTGCTCAGCGTTGAAAAAATCGTCGCTCTTCAGATGCTTGTCCCTGTTTTCATTATCTGTGTTTACCGAAGCTACATCAACGGTAAAGGTTACCACCGCATCCGAGAAGTCAGGCTTAGTGCCTTCAATTGTACCGTCAAAGGTTTTGAATGCTCCGTCAACTTCAGAAACCACCATATGTGTTACGGTAAATTTCACGTTCGAATGGCCTTTATCGAGCGCCCATTTGCCGGCAACTTTTTGTGATTCCTTTCCAAAAACATAGCCAATAGGCTTAGTGATAAATGACGAAACAATTAATGTGATCGCTAACAATAATGTGGAGGCAGAGATAAGTTTTTTCATAATTTAATTATTAAAGTTTGAACACCGATAAATATACACTGTTTCGAGGCAAAAAAACAACTTTTTTCATGTCCATGTTCGAGAGTCATAAAAAATTAATTACTCTTTAGGACTTACATTTATAAAGTAAAACTTTCTGCATGAAGAAGCACTGGCTTTTCCTGATATTAATCCTGTCTTCGCTATGGACGGTTTCGCAGCAAATTAGGTTGGATCAGCACTTTACAAATTGGAAGCCCCGGTGCATCGGACCTTCCGGAATGAGCGGCCGGATAACTGCCATCGATGCCCTTGTCGACAATCCAAACATTATTTATCTCGGAGCAGCATCGGGAGGGGTTTGGAAAACGGAAAATGGAGGCGCGAAATGGATGCCCGTTTTTGACGATCAACCTATCCAAAATATTGGTTCTCTCGCCATTCAGCAAAACAATCCTTCTATCGTATGGGCAGGCACGGGTGAAGGCAATCCTCGCAATTCGATCAACCTGGGCGAGGGCATCTACAAAAGTCTTGATGCAGGAAAATCGTGGAAACGGATGGGGTTGGAAAAAACGAGGAATATACACAGGATCTTAATTGACCCGGTACAGCCCGATATTGTTTATGCCGGTGTAATCGGGAATCCCTACGCTGAGCATTCCGAAAGAGGAGTTTATAAAACTGCCAACGGAGGTGATACGTGGGAAAGAATCCTTTATACCAACGATACTTCTGGTGTGGGTGACATGATTATGGACCCATCTAATCCGAATAAGTTGTTTGTGGGGATGTGGCAGCATCGTCGTACTCCCTGGAGCCTGCAGAGCGGCGGAAAAGGTAGTGGGCTGTACATGACCCTCGACGGCGGTAAAAGTTGGAAGAAATTAGGAAAGAAAGAAGGCTTACCAGATGGTAATTACGGTAGAATCGGGCTGACCATTTCTCGAAGCAACCCCAAAAGAGTCTATGCGCTTATCGAAGCCACAAAAAACGGTTTGTACAAAAGCGATGACGGAGGTTATCAGTGGGAATTGATTTCAAGTGATCCTCAGTGGGTGAGTAACCGCCCGTTTTATTTCCAGGAAATTGCGGTAGACCCTCAAAACGAAAATAGGCTCTGGTTGATCTACCAGATGATTTCAGCAAGCGAAGATGCCGGAAAGACTTTTAATATCGTGATTCCTTACAATGGGATTCATCCGGACCATCATGCTTTTTGGATTCATCCAAGAAATGGAAACTTCATTATTGACGGTAATGACGGAGGCATCGGAATCTCAAGAGATAGAGGAAAAACCTGGCAATTCGATGAGAAGCTTCCGGTTGGACAGTTCTATCATATCAACGTGGATAATGATATTCCCTATAATGTCATGGGGGGCATGCAGGACAATGGAAGCTGGAGAGGACCTGCTTATACATGGATGGGAGGTGGTATCAAGAATTATTATTGGGAAAATTTATGGGGTGGAGATGGGTTCGACGTTATGCCTGATCCAGACGATGTGAACTGGGTTTACGCGATGAGCCAGGGCGGAAGTGTTGGCCGATACAATGTAAAGACAGGCGAACGCTGGTTCATCCGTCCACCGGTTCCTGATCTAAAAACGAGATTGCGTTTCAATTGGAACGCCGCGATCGCACAGGACCCTTTTGATAAAAACACCATTTATTTTGGCAGCCAGTATCTGCACAAGAGTATCAACAAAGGGGTTAGTTGGGAAACGGTTTCTGGAGATCTTACAACGAATGATAGCATCAAGATCGATCAAACCAACAATGGGGGAATCTCTATTGACATCACAGGTGCAGAAAACTATTGTACTATTCTTACCATTTCCCCGTCGCCGAAAGAAAAGGGAGTGATCTGGGTCGGAACAGACGATGGGAATGTGCAGTTGACCCGCGATGGAGGCAAAACGTGGACGAACCTTCGTAATAAATTACCGGGAATGGCCGCAGGAGCATGGATACCGCAGATTATCGCTTCGCGGTATAATGGCGGTGAAGCGCTCCTTGTAGCCAATGATTACAGACGTGGCGATTTCAAACCCTATATTTTCCGGACTACTGATTTTGGAAAAACGTGGGTAAGATTGGTAGACGAAAAGAAGGTCACTGGATATGCCTTGTGTGTCATCCAGGATCCGGAAGAACCGAATTTATTTTTTGTCGGAACAGAGCAAGGCCTCTGGGTCAGTCTTGATAATGGTACTACATTTCAACAATGGAAAAATGGTTATCCCTCCGTTTCAACATATGATCTCGCCATACAGGAAAGAGAGGCCGACCTTGTCATCGCCACATTTGGCCGCGCCATATATATACTTGATGATATCCGTCCGCTCCGAAAACTTGCATCAACCAAAGGAATAACAAATGCTAAACTAATTGCATTTCCGGCACCGGATGCATACCAGGCATCCTACAAATCTGGGCCAGGATATGAATGGAG
>DAINQQ010000124.1:0-15748 GCA_036742645.1 Flavitalea sp. | reverse complement strand
TATTTATACGCACCCAGGAGCCATTCAACACCTCCTCCTTTGTCCCCCAGCAAAAGCTCTTCATTCTTAAAAACCTGCGACTTACTGATTCTGCAACTTGAACTTATATATAGTTGGTATGACAATTATGATTGATTTACCTTCCGTTCGTTTAGCTTTCCTTCGACATCGACCAAGCGTGCCAATCGCTTTAATGCCGAGGAGTGATCTCTCACATATGGGTTATCCATATCCCAAACATAACCCGCCAGTACAGAACATATTTTATTCTTAATTTCCTGGTCAGGCTTTTTGGCAAAAAAGATTTTATCCAGCGTCCCGTCATACCAGTTCATCACATACGAGCGGAAAGTATTTACTCCCTGCATCACCGGTTCCATGTATTCCTTTTCCCAATCAACCGCTTCCCCGTTCAGGGTACGGATCACCAGGTGCGCGGCCTTCTGACTGGATACAGTCGCCAGCGTCACTCCCGAAGAAAAGATCGGATCAAGGAATTCGGTTACGTTTCCTGTAAGAACAAATCCATTACCGTAAAACTTATCTGTAGTGGCAGACCATGACTCTAATATCCGGGGTTGAAATACGAGTTCTACATTTCTGAAGCGCTCTGCGAGATACGGCTCTGATTCAAGAAGTGACCTGTATTTCTCTTCGTCAGTTCCTTTTAGATCATTGAAAAATTCAGGATTACCTACAAATCCCAAAGAGGTGACTCCACTCGAAAACGGAATGATCCATATCCATACACCAGGTTTATGTACAACAATAGTAATGCGGTTGGGCTCATCGGCCATTGATCTTTTTAGATCAACAGTATGCGCGAACATTGCCTTCCGGGGAACGAGATTTGAAGGCCTTTCCATATTGAACAACTTAGGTATTACTCTTCCATACCCACTTCCATCAATGATAAATCTCGCCTCGATCTCTGATTGAATCCCCTGGAGATCCTGAACGGTTGTAACCGAATCGGTACCATTGAATCGGATGCCCGTAACAGTTGTTTCATAGCTGATCGGCACTCCCATTTGCTCAACAGCATCCGCGAGAGTTTTATCAAACTCTGCACGCGGTACCTGCCAGGTCCAGCTCCAGCCTTGGGTGAACTGGTCAGCAAAGGAATAATCACAGATCACTCCGTCCTTTACAAACTTGGCCCCGAATTTCTGTTGGAAATTTTTGGCTTTGATTGCCTCGAGAAAGCCTGCCTCTTCCAGAGCTTCCATACAGCGCGGCAACAAACTTTCGCCAATTACAAATCGCGGGAACTTCTGCTTTTCTACAATCTTGACATTGAAGCCGGCCTTTTTTACGATCGATGCAGCAACCGTTCCGGAGGGACCTGCTCCAATCACCAGCACATCTACTTTTTCATTTCGCATGAGAACTATATTTATTTATTTCCTCTTATACATTTCAATAAGGTGTGGCTAAAACCAATATTATCTATCTGTTCGTCTATAATAAATCCGGCTTCTTCTACACATTTAATAAACGTTTCAGATTTATACATCTGGCTATTACCGTTAGCCAGCGCGGTAAAATATAACGACGTTTGTTGCATACAGAAAGACGCCACTTCGAATTTCTGCCTGTCCCAGAATGGCTCAAGAATCAGAACTGATCCGTCTTCATCAATCGCGTCATAACATCTTTTTAAAATAGAAACGATTTCCGCATCCGAAAAACAATCCAGGAACTGGCTCATCCAGATGATATCGAAACCCTTAGGAAAAGGCAATGAGTCATCGAGGATATTTGTAGGGAAGAAAGATACGCGGTCGGTTAGTTTAAGCTCTTCCATCCTGGATTTGGCTATGTTTAACTGGCCTGGCAAATCCATGATCGTAATGTGTACTTCGGGATTGTATTTCGTGCATGCAATCGCCCATTTGCCTGTATTTCCGCCTATGTCAAGAATTTTACGTGGCTTGTATCTAAATACCTGTGGTAGCGCCGCTGGAAAGGCGTGGTCAGAATGATAATGATCGAACCCGAACCAACTTTTCTGAACATGCCTGGGCAATTTTGAAAGACCTTCATAGATAGTTGGCCACTCGCCAAAAACCTTTAGTCCCTCAGGTTTCCCTTCGGCAATACTTTTATCCAGGGAAAATAAACCTTCATAACAGACGTCATGGACAAAGTTCATATGGATATTGGTCAGCTCATCGTGAATGATAAAATAGCCCGTTTTAGTGATCACAAACCTGTCGTCATCATGCTGTTCAACCAAACCAATTCCAAGTCCGGATTCCAATAATACCCTGACGCCGTATATCGAAAGGTTAACTTTCTCGGAAACTTCTTCCAGTGTTAAACCAGCTTTACCTGCAATTTCAAGTTCCAGCAAAATTCCTGATTCCCGGAGAACCCGTGCCGATTGAAATACTACTGGCGCAAAAGCTATCCATTGTGCCGCTTCTTTAGCGGCTAAGGCTGATTTTTGGTTTGCTTTGCTTAAGATCATTTTTAGAAATGCTTTGAAAAATTAAGAGTACGATTTTTGAAATACCAGTGCAGCATTACAACCTCCAAATCCCGATGCTGTTTTGAGAATAGCCGCTCCTTTGACAGGTTGCAAATGATCACAGATATTGATAGGTGATGAAACGCCGGATCGTTCAAATCCCGCAGTTGGCAAAATAATATCACTCTGTAGTGCGTGGATGGAAACAATCGATTCGACAATTCCTGCCGCACCGAGTGTGTGCCCGTAATATCCTTTTAAACTATTTACAGGAACTGCTTCAAGATTAGCAAGCGAAAATGCCTTGGCCTCCATTTCATCATTATATATTGTTGCAGTACCATGTGCCGAAACAAACCCAATATCAGACGCTGCGAGTCCTGCCTGCTTGAGAGATTTATTGACAGCAATACAAAGTTCTTCGCCGGTGCGACTGGGACCCGAGATATGATTCGCATCATTGCTTACTGCGCCCGACAAAAATTTTACCTTTTGATTGCCACTGGTTCCCGAGGATAATACCACAGTGGCTGCCGCTTCTCCCAGTGTTACGCCGTTGCGATTTGCGTCAAATGGCCTGCAGGGTTTATCACTGACTGCCTGGAATGATTGAAAGCCTGACAGAATAAATTTCGATATCACATCGGCTCCTGCTACAACAGCATGCCGGAACTTTCCTGATTGAATCAATCGCTTGCCAGTGAGCATGGCAGTTAGCCCCGAAATGCAGGCATTGCTCACAACAACCGGTTTGTTGGGATTCTTAAAATGCTCTGCAACGACCCTGGCCGAATTATGCAAAGCTATCCGCTGTTGGAGTCGCGGTGAATTCGCCTCGGTTTCAAGCAGACTAATATTTCCCTTGGTAGTTGATATGATGACGATTGTTTCAGCGCTGGCGACATCAACCTCTGTATTCATTACCGCATCCTTTATGGAATTAATCAGCAGCTTTTCAAACTTTGTGAACTCGCCGTTTACGCCAGCGTTATTCAACGTGTCATTTTGTTCATCGCTCAAAAGGGATGCATAGAACGGCTGTGCTGAAAATTTGGCCCCGATATGACATTCGATTGCCGATTTATTCTGTCGAAGCTGATAGAAATTTTTCTCCGTTGTGAAACCGAGGGGTGAAATAATATTATCCGACACAATAAATACCTCTCTCATCATAGTCAAATTAAATCAGGCCGTGCTTTTGCTTCCACTCCTTGAAGAAGGGAGGAACGGTCAGTTGCAAAGTGGATGTTTCCTTATCGAGAAAAACCTGCATGGAAGAACCTTTCGCCACAAGCTCCTCACTTTCTGCATTGAAAAGAGTGTATTCGAAAATAATCTTAGCGGCTTCGCAGGCAACAAAACGGCTTTCAATGATTACCCGATCGCCATAACGCAAGCTTCGCTTGTAATCGCAATGCACTTTTACAACCGGAACTACAAATCCCTGTTTATAAAAGTCAAGGTAACTAAGTCCATGAGAGCTTCCGAAAGCTTCCCTTCCATCTTCAAAATAACGGATGTAATGCCCATGCCAAACAATGCCCAGCGGATCTGCTTCATTGAAACGTACGGCTATTTCAGTTTTTCCGACTAGAAACTTACTCATGCCTTATTGTTTTCTCCGAAGACTGCAGAGCACTTATGCGTTCTTGTTCTTCCACTCTTTATATTTAGATTTTTGTATGTCTTCGAGTACTTCATACACTGACTTCGCCCAGTAATTCTTGTATCCAAAACCACCGGCCTTTCCTACCATTCGTTCGGTGAACAAGACTTTTTTGGAGGCCATATCAATAAAGGTAACATACATGGAACCTTTAGCTCCCGGTTTGTTAAGTCCTTCCATAATAAATACCAGCCCTATGCCCTTTTTGCCTCCGAGATCATATTGGTTCACCGCATTTTGAATATCCGCTGCAGTAAGACGGCTTTCGTCTGAACTGCTAGACGATTTTATCTTATCTGCATCGATCGTTGCATTTGCTTTTTCCGTGACGCTGATATCGCTTGTGACCGTTGTTTTAAAAGCTTTTTCCAGATCATACTTCTTTGGTTCATTAATGACTACCTGGTTGATACCTGGAAAATGTTTTTCCTTAAGATCAGTGCCACTTGCGCCCGCATCATTAATTAACCTGGCTTGTGTGAAATCAATCCCCAAATACGTGATAGGACTTCCCGAAAAAGCTTCCTTTGCTGTTTGAGAAAAAACCGGTTGCAACAGCCCAACAATTGCGGCCGCCATAAGCGATAGAAAACTAGTTGCCCGTTTCATAATTGATTTTTTTTATGGTTTGATATGAAAATTTTCATTTCACACCGGGCGATCAGTTTTTGATTGCACGTGATCTTGCCGGTGATCACCGTTATGTCAAATATTTGATTGGTAACTGTTATTTCAGTTTCCAGTTCTTCATTTACTCTTGGCAGTTCAAAAACCTCAAAATTTTTTACGGCCCCAATATAACCCATCGGAGCTGGCTTCTTTTCTCTTTGAACAACCCACCCAACTCCTGCAGCTGCCGTTTGCGCAATGTTTTCAAGTAGGCCGGGTTCGCGGAAAAAACCGTCCACAACAAAAATATTTTCAGGTCTCACCTGGAAAGTTGTCCTCGTTTGCTTTTCATCCGAATGCAACAATGCATCGATCATTACAAAAGGCTTTCGTTGTGGAATAAGCGGTTGAATATGTTCTTTGGAAACTATCATGATTGCTGCCAAAAATTATAATAATTAAACCATTGTTCAGGATATTGCTTCACTTTCTGCTCCATTTGCCAGACAAAATCGTTGAGTATTTTCTGAGTCGCCTTATCTTTTGACTCTGCCTGGTATTCTTTTATCTCACTTGCATACAAGTGATAATGCCTGTTAGTTTCCTTGAATGCGAACACATAGGATACGGGTACTTTGAAGGTGGCGCCCAATACAAACGGACCCATCGGAAACCTTGCAGGCTCACCCAGGAAATTAGCGGCAATTGATTTATTCCCTTCTACAAACCTGTCTGCATGCATACACACTAATTCATTATTTTTAAAAGCGTCGTTGATGGCATAGATATGAGAAATATCGTCTTTAATGACAATAATTTTCATTTTTCTTTTCCCGGTTATCTGCTCAAGGTAATTTTTTATTTGTCTTTGCTCGCCATCATACATCACAATATTAATGCGTGTACCCAGCCTGTCGAACAAATGCCCGGCAATTTCCCAGTTACCCAAATGGGCGCTTAGCAATAAGCCCCCTTTTTTGAGTGCAACTATTTTGTGCAAATTTTCTTCGCCATCAAAATGATAGGTGAATTTGTTTCTTATTCCGGCCATTACTACCACCTTGTCAATCAGTGTTTGACCAAACCGATAGTAGTTTGTATACAGCATCCGCAGGGATTTCATTTTCCGATATCCCATTTTGTCATGAAAATAGTGAAAGAGCGGCCTGGAAGATTTATAAGAAAACAACCAAAAGTACAAGGCAACAAATCTGAGTAACCAATAAGCGGGAACTACACCAAAGTTTTTAAGGATGCTTACAAAAATCCGGTACCCGAAGGTTGTTCCCCTACTCTTACCTTGCCATGCAGGCATTATACAAGTACTTTGTCATTTACCCGGTTCGTGACATACTCATAAAAATCTTCGAATGTCACAATGCCGGTAAAGTCTTCCGGCTTCACTTTGAACCCAAAGTTGTTTTCGATGACAACTACGAGGTCAATATAATCGAGGCTGTCCAGTTCAAGAATTTCCTTTAGATTGCCTTCAGAGGTTATCTTTTCCGGCTGTACTTCAAACTCCTCAACTAAAAATTCATTTATTTTCTGGATAATTGTTTCACTCTTCATAACGGGATTTTTTATTAGGGTTTTTTAATTACTGTTTTTTTTGATAATAAGAGATGAATTTGTTCCGCCAAACCCAAAGGAGTTTGAAAGAAAAATGTCAAAATCTTTCAAAAGGGTCTTGGTAACGATATTGAGTTTGGAGGAATCTTCATCAGGATTTTCGAAATTGATATTTGGTGCGATGAAGCCGTTTTCCATCATCAACATAGAGTAAACGATTTCACTGGCTCCAGCCATCCAGCACTCATGGCCGGTCATGGATTTTGTGGAACTTACGAAAGGTTTTGATCCACCAAAGACATGGTGAATTGCTTTTGCCTCACTGGCATCTCCAGCCGGAGTTGACGTCGCATGAGCATTGATGTATTCCACATTACGGGCCTGTATGCCCGCATCTTTGAGTGCCATCGACAGTGCACGCACAGGACCATCCACCGTTGGATTGGAAATGTGTCCTCCATTTGATGAAAATCCATATCCAATCACTTCTCCCAAAATGGTTGCTCCTCTTTTCTGCGCTGATTCCAGACTCTCGAGGATGACTGTAGCGGCGCCACCACTTGGAATGAGTCCATCCCTGTCACGATCAAATGGCCTGGATGCCCTTGTAGCATCTCCTTCACGCATAGAGAACGCGGAAAGAGCATCAAAGTTTCCCATTGAGTAACGGTTAATTTCCTGAGCGCCTCCGCAAATAATACAATCCTGCAAACCGCTCTTAATAAAATGATATCCCATCCCAATTGCGTGTGATCCGCTTGCGCAGGCTGCGCTGATGGTCAAATTAATCCCCTTTAATTTGAAGATTGTGGCCAGGTTCATTGTGACCGTTGAATTCATTGTTTGAAACACAGAACCTGATCCTACGAGCATAGTATCTTTTTTCTCCCTGATGATATCGATCGCTTCTATCACAGGTTGCGCTGAACTGTCATTGCCATAAAGTACTCCAACCTCATTTTTGTCCAGATAATCCTGTTCTATTCCTGCATTTCTCAAAGCCTCGGCAGTGGCCATGTATGCATACTCGCCCTGTTCGGGAAGCATTACCCTGGCTCTTCTATCTAACACTCCTTTCAAGACAGGTTTTTGTACAAACCCGGTAAGGCCGCTTCGATAACCGAATTCCTTACGGTCATGGTCAAGCACGATACCGGATTTCCCTTCATACAGCGACTGCCTTACTTCATCAAGGTTGTTACCGATGCACGAATAAATACCTAAACCTGTTATCACGACTCTGTTCATACTTCAACTTCCTACTTACAATTTATGAAATCTGACTATTTTTTTAAATAAATAAAATTTCAAATTCAGGAATACAATCCGCCATTGATCGACAGTACTTCGGCGGTGATATATGATGCGTCGGGCGAAGCTAAAAAAGCCACCGCATGGGCAACTTCCTCTGGCTCTCCAAACCGCTGAACCGGGATCATCGCTTTCATCTCTTTCTCATTCAATGCCACGGTCATATCGGTTTTGATAAAGCCCGGAGCTATTGCGTTTACGGTAATTCCTCGACGACCTACCTCCTGTGCAAGTGCCTTTGTTGCGCCAATTACTCCAGCCTTAGCGGCCGAATAATTTGTCTGTCCAGGCAAGCCTTTCAAACCGGAAAGCGACACGATATTTATGATTCGCCCGTACTTTTTTAAGAGCATTCCACCGTTCAGTACGAGTCGCGTGACATAGAAAAACCCATCCAGGCTGGTTCTTATAACGCTATCCCACTGAGAATCTTTCATCCACATCAGCAATCCATCTTCCTTGATCCCTGCATTGTTAACAAGCACTTCGATCAAATCATCCGGATGCCCCGCTATCCAACCGCCCAATGCCTTCTGTATATGTTCTTTATCTGAGACATCGAATCGAAGCAGCTCTCCGTTTCCCCCGTTTTCTCTGATCAGCAATAGCGTCTTCTCGGCCTCGGCTTCATTTCCTTTGTAATTTACCAGGATATGATAACCCATTCCTGCCAGCTTTATACAAACGGCCCGGCCAATTCCGCGAGATCCACCCGTAACTAATGCACATTTCATGAATAGATATTATCCCTTAGTTTGTATGGAATGCGATAATTCGTTATTAAAAATCTCCATAAATGAAATGGTCGGAGCCGGTGTGTCGACATCTATTTTGCCGGATAAAAGCGGATCGACGGTTTCAAGATGGAGTTTTAACTCCCTCAATTCTTTATATCTGGCTTTGTCTTCTATTTGTGTTGGTATAATCTGCCTGATAGTATCGTAAATAGCGTGGGTGAATCCGGACAAACGGGATGTGCAGTCCAGGTAATCAATGGTCTGCAGAATAGAAGCCATTTCGATAGCCAAGACTTCGAACGAATTTTCGATGACCTTTTTTGTAAGATTGGCTGAATTGCACCCCATGCTTACAATATCCTGGTTATCGTTGTTATTTGGAATACTGTGTACATACATCGGAAAAGAAAGAGTTTGGTTTTCAGCAACAGTAGAAGTTGCTGTGAACTGCATGCCCTGCATTCCGAAGTTGAGTCCAAGAGTTCCCATGTTGATGAAAGGAGGGAACTTATTATTGAGTTTATCGTTGAGAAGGAAATTCAATTGACGTTCGGCCAGCATGGAGAGCTTCGTAACGGCCATTTTCAGTTTATCCATTTCGAGGGAAACATAATCTCCGTGGAAATTTCCTCCGTGGAAAATATTGTTGTTTTCTTTGTCTATGATCGGGTTATCGTTCACTGAGTTCAGCTCATCAACCACGATCTTCTCCGCCTGGTGGATCGTATCGTAGATAGGACCTAGTACCTGGCTTACACAGCGCAGTGAATAATATTCCTGAACTTTGTCTTCAAACACATTCTGTTCTATATTTTCCGACCTGTAAAGATGCTGCGAGCGGTTCCGTATCATACTGCTGTCACTCAGCATTTCTCTCATCACCCCTGCGATACGATTTTGGCCGATGTGCTTTTTTACAATATTGAGTTCATGAGAAAAATGATCATCATAGGCCTCCATCACTTCATTAGTCATGGCTGATAATGTGACCGACCATGCGAGTAGTTTCTTTGCCTGGAGAATATTCACCAGGCCAATCCCCGTCATGGCAGATGTGCCATTTAAGATAGCAAGGCCCTCCCGAATATGAATCGAAAGAGGCTTAATCTTTAGTTTTTCAAAAATCTGGTCTGTTGGTTGGATTTTATCTTCAAAGAAGACTTCGCCCTCGCCGATTAATACAAGCGCGAGGTGCGCTAACTGGATAAGATCACCGCTCGCGCCAACGCCTCCGTGTTCATAGATACATGGATACACGTTAAAATTGATCAGTGTAGTCAGCAATTCAACTGTGTCTGGATGCACCCCCGAATAACCCTGCATGAGGCTATTTAAACGTGCAACCATCAGGGCCTTGGTTAATAAGGGCGATAAGAGTTTACCACTGCCTGAACAATGACTCCGTATAAGGTTATACTGCAGTTCAATCAGATTTTCGTCGCTGATCTTGTACTGGGCCATTGGACCAAAACCGGTGTTAATACCGTAAATCAGTTTGTTTTTGGAAAAAGACTGTAAGAATGAATGGCTTTCACTTACCTTCTTCAAGGCAACTACGGATAGGGAAATTTCTTCATTTCTGAAAAGAATCTCACTACACTCACTTAAGGTTAATGGCCGTTCAGCGATCGATATCATAACACGAGGTTAAAGTGGTCAAAAATAACGCAAACACGCCAAATTATTGTGGTGATTAATAAGTAAATAAGAGTTTTTATTGAGCGATCAAAAGGGGATCATCTGCGGTCAATAAATCTATTTGCCTTTCGGCCCAGTTCGGGGAATTGAAGTTTCTGCATTTCGGCTGGATTAACGTATTGAACATGCGGACTCACCCTTAACCTCGCCTGCAGATATGCTCGTATCCTCCTGTCCGTTTCTTCATTGTGGTTTTGAGGAACGATATGCAGCAACACTTCATCCATTCCCAGTTCATTGCTATAGACTTCGGCCACGTAGTCAACTACCTCTTCCATTTCGTTCAAAAGATCAAACAGGGCAGGTGGGTATAAAGTAGTTCCTTTGAATTTAATCATCTGCTGTTTTCGACCCAGCACCGGCGAAAGACGCAGCGTTGTCCTTCCACAACTGCAGGGCTCGGTCAAATGTGTGCAGATATCGCCTGTTTTGTATCTCAGAAGCGGCATTCCCTCAACACCAAGTGTTGTTACGGTTACCTCTCCAGGTTCCCCAGGGCCTACAGGCTGATTATTTTCCTCGAGAAGTTCAACGATCAGCAGATCGGCATTTAGATGGCCGCCCCTACCGGATCCGCATTCGGTAAACGCGGTTTGCATCTCGGTACTGGCATACGTTGAATACAAGCCAATATTCCACCCTTCTGTTATTCTTTTACCCAGTATGTTGAGAGAAAAATCCGCATTCCGGATATTTTCGCCGATGCATATGGCCTTGGTAACAGAAGATTTATTGGGATCGATATTGTGCTCCTTAGCGTATGCGATGAGTTTCAAAATGAACGAAGGGACCGCCACAATTGCGGTAGGCCGAATTCGCAAAATGGTTTGCCATTGAAGCGATGGAACACCTGGCCCAACGCGAATGATGCCGGCTCCTAACTTTCTAATTCCTGAATAGTAAGCCATTCCCGCCATGAATTGCCGGTCGAGGGTCAGCATCAACTGGTAAACATCTTCTGGCGTCCCATCAGCGCAGACAAATGACGCGTACTCATTTTCGGCTAATCGCTGCAGATCGTTCTCAGTTAAAGCTACTGTCACCGGCGCACCCAGCGTTCCTGACGTTGAAGTATACTCTATTATTTTATTTTTCGGAACGCAGATAAAATCATTATTACGTTGCTGAAGATCTTCCTTTCCTGTCGTAGGAATAACATGCAGGTCTTCAACCGTGTGTATTTTATTTATATCGATATTATGAGCTGCAAATAACTGGTGATAATATGGTGAATGTTGTTGCAGGTATAAGAGGAGAGCCTGCAGCTTTTTATGTTGAGCTGTATTCGTAGATCTATCTGATATCGATTGAGGTGAATGCATATACCTTATGTATCTCAGTTACCAGTTCCAGCGATCGATCCTTTTTCAATAACAACCACAGCCGAAGAAATGTTTGAAAGATGAGACAACGAAACCCATGTTTTACCAATACCCCTCGCTTCCAGGAATTTAGATGTAGCGCCGATCAGGTTCAAAAGAGGCCGGCCCTGCTCGTCATTAGTAATCTCAATTTCGTTGAACGCGATCCCGGTAATCCAGCCAGTTCCAATAGCTTTTAAGAATGCTTCCTTCGCTGCAAAACGTGCCGCATAATGTTGAAACTTGTTCGCCCTGGCTTCACAATAAGCAATTTCCGCAGGCGTAAACACGAGTTCCCGAAATCCTTCCTCCTTACTGATTTTACCAGCAACCCTTTCGACTTCGATCAGATCTGTTCCGACGCCTGTTATCATGGATTACTGGTTTTGTGCTTACAGTTTTCGATTTGCCTTCTAATATGGTCCTCTTCTTTTTTTGTCGCAATCAATTTAGTAAGTGCTTGTTCATAATATTTCTCGGCGGCGGCAAATTCGCTTTTCCTGTACAAATAATCCCCCGCCAAAACATAAGTATGGTAATATTCTGGATTTGTGCTAATCAGGCTATCAATATTTATATCCTTCTTGTCTCCAACTTGTTGTTTATAACTCCAGAATCGGACAAATCTTTTATAATCATCTGTCAGCAAAAATGAGTCTGCCGGAATGGTCAAAGTGGAATCGCAGACTTCGCGATTTTCCTTCAGTCCCTTCAATGCAAACACCTTTTCCAAATCATAAGCAACAAATTCTCCAAGCTGCCATGGTGAAGCCGACACCCATACAAGTCTTTTTTTAGGTTCGAAAACAATCGAATGATGGGCGATAAGTTGATTGATCGCTTTTTCATTGCCCATGCCAATGTTCGCATTATTTAACCCTTTGCGATCCCTGAGTACCGCCACTGTCTTTTGCACACTATTGCTATTTGTATCGATCAATTGCATGACACGCTGATGCCTGTACGCAGACGCACTTTCTTTCACCTGCTCAACATTTGCCTTACTTTGACTAAGCGCTTTGCTCTGAAAATGATTCGCACATACAATGTAGTTTTTATGTGGATCATATACATCCAGATTCTCCGGGGTCTTTTCAATTATGACGGCCTTGTTGTCTTCCGCCGATCCAACGAGGAATGATTCAGACACAAACATTCTTCTCTTTTTGGTGATCGCTACAGCCTCCGCAATATTTCTCGCGTATTGTAAAATTTCACGGGCCACCAATGAAACGGGAGTTGCAGAACCGGAAGGCATACTTGTCTTTGCGGCGTTAATCGTTACCGTTAGCCCCTGGTCATTCATGCCGGACACAGCGCCGATAAATCCGCCCCAGGTAACCGTCATGTACTTATACCCCTTCGATGGGTTGAAAAAAGCTACAATTTTGTCTTCCGCGAATTTATCGCCTACATAAAAATCAAAGTTGCGCCCAATGATCATCGTGCTGTCGTCCTTAGCCCATGTACCGAATGATGTACATCCGACAAGTGCCATTGTCTGCAGCGCATGACCGATATCGTGTGCTGCATGATAATTCAGGATTCGTTGGTAATTTGATCCGATATAGTTATACTTTTTCGACGCCGCATGTGACACGCCAAAAATTTCTTCTTTGTATTCCTCAGCCACATTATCGTCAAGATTGCGATTAAACCAGCCGATAAAATATCTTAAAAAATGTCGATAGAAGGCAGACGGAACCAGCTTATTGATCTGCTCACTAAAATGATCTTCCTGCCTTTGTACAAGTTCTTGCGTTAGCTTGCCGTTGATGGCGCCTCTTTCAAAAGGTTCACCCTCTACGTATAATTCATATAATCCACTTCTACTTTTCCGGAACCAGCTATCCTTTATTGTATATAACCCGGGCGATGGCTCGCTTCGTTGCAACTGCAGGCTGCTCGTATCAACCGGTTTAGGCGGATGATCGATTGCTACAATGGCGAGATAAATGAACAGGCAAATGAACAGTCCCAGGAAGGAAAGGAACACATAGAAAATTCGCTTCCACAATTTTCTCTTTCTAAGCATTTCTAATTTTTTCGATCAGGGAATCATTTTTCAGGAATGCTGAACAAGTCACTAATCCACTCATAGCGGCCCCCAGAATACCATGCAAGTTCAAATTTTGTCCTGTAAAATACAGATTCGGCAACTTGGTACGTGGTGAAATAAAGGTTTTTAGCGGGTCCTTATAGTCTTTCACAATCCCATACAACGACCCGTCATCGTTCCCAATATAATCTCGGAACGACAAAGGAGTTGCGGTATAATAAGCATGTATGTGATTTCTTAGCCCGGGAAATTTTTTTTCAACGCTATCCAGCAGTTTTTCTGCTTTGCGCTTTTTGAATTCGTCGTACTCTGTCCCTCTGTCTTCTTCCTCTGAAACTGTATTGAAGGTATCTTCCCATTGCTTTACTTCATCGTATCTCATGTAAGTCAAAACGGTCATGCCTTCCGCGTATACATCACTTTTCGATGATGCTGATAAGAACACAGCGTAACCCAGAGGCCAGTTTTCCTCAGTATAATCTCCAAGAGCCCAGACACAGCCTTCGTCAGAGATGTAATAGTTATACTTGAAATATTTGAAAGAGTTTTTCTTAAGTACAATGTTTAGTGTAAACGATGAAATTGTGTTCTCGAGATTGCTCAATCTCTTTCTGTATGCTATCCTGATATGATCACTCTCTGTCATCTCGAGCGTCTTAACAGGATGCATATTGGATATAAAATCTTTGGCATAAATCTTTGCTCCATCTCCCACTAACACATGTGTAACGATCCCGTTCTCGTCAACGATCTTTTTTACCTCTGTGTTACGATGAATGACTCCGCCATTTTCCCGAATTTTTTTAGTGAGGATCTTTGATATCTGTGATCCGCCGTCAATGCATTTATAGGAGCTTTCTATATAACTATTTAAGATCAGCGCATGAACATAAAACGGCGTCTTATCGCCCTGTCCTGCATACAAAGCATTGTTCCCGGCCAGAACAGCCTGCAATGTTTTGTTGTCTGTAACTGACTCAATATACCCTCTTGTATCAATCCCGAGAACTCCTTCTTTTTCATCGTATCCTCCCGACCGCAGATTATAGAGCGGGAAACGGCTGCATACTTCCTTGATCTTATCACAATATTCCCTGATCGCAGCTTCTTCGTCCGGAAAATCAGCAACCAACTTCGCTATAAAATTGTCATAGCCCTGCGCGTATACGTATTCCTTCCCATCGCTACCAATAACGATTTTATCAAAAACATCCTCATCCATTTTCTGTAGCTTGAGCTTATCCATCAACCCGAGGTACTTAAATATCTGGTATAAGTTCTGTCCTTCCTCAAGTCCGCCTAAATAATGTACACCTGAATCGAAGATTACCCTGTCGCGCACATAAGTTTGTAAGCACCCGCCAAGTTGTTTATTTTTTTCCAGGATGCAAACCTTATAACCCTCCATACCGAGAATGGCACCACAAACCAGTCCTCCCATACCACTTCCAATAATCAGCACATCAAATTGCTCCATCGCGTGATGATTGTTTTTTTAATACAAAGATGACGTTGGATGTAAATTTAGCGTTGTCTAACTCAACAAACTCCAATTGTCTGGTGTTTGCAATCTCCCGTATCAAATTCCCCGACAAAAACGACAACCGGTTTCCCGATGTTTTATTAAACCCGAGAATCCTGGTGGAAAATAGCTCCGTTAACCTTGTTCCTTTATGACGCTTCTGCAGGTCGCTATTCCCTTCGCGGATAATGATGTTCCCGCTCGGCAAAAGATGCCGGATCGATTTTTCAATGACTATCCTTTGTTCTTCAGGCTTCAGGTAGTGTAGAATATCACTCATAATAATTGAGTTATACTGTTCGAAAGGATATTCCGTCACGTTTGCGAACCTGAATTGTACGTTTTCATTTTTGCTAAAGCAGTGATTTGCTGTAGCTATCTTCCGTTCGTCATAATCGATACCGGTAATTTGCCGTTGCGGTGACACAAAGTTCAGCATATAGCTCATAAACCCATATCCGCAACCAATATCCAGGACTTTCCCGTCTGTTGGTACCAGTTCATTGTATGACTCATAATTTTTTTCGAGCCTGGTCTTTATTCGCATATACCATTCAAGCACTGGCCCCTTGTACAAATAGTTATAAACTAGTTGCTCCCGGTAATAAGCCGGTGTTTCGATTTGCTTCCTGAGATGATTGAATTCGTCCCTGAAATAACGCCCAATTTTTTTTGCCCGCTCAGCATATCCTTCGCCCCACTGGGAATCCCCAGGTTTTATCCTTGGCAAGAATTTCAGG
>DAINQQ010000123.1:13946-15821 GCA_036742645.1 Flavitalea sp. | reverse complement strand
CAGAGCATCTGCCTTACAAGCAGAGGGTCGGCGGTTCGAACCCGTCAACTCCCACTCTAATAAGCCTTTTAAGTATTTTTAAACAAGTATTTAAGAGGCTTTAGCTTTTTATGGCCTGTCCTACTATTGGTTTAGAAGCTGAAAAAAAGTAATCTGCTGGAACGCCACAAACCTCATTCTTTAGCTCACATTTTTTTGTTTTGAAGAGTAAAAACAGCCTGTCCTAGAGGTTACCGTGAATTACAAATTGACCAGGCTCACAACAATTGCGTTTGCAAAAGCATTGCTGAAGTGATACTTTCAGCGACTAAACACAATTCAATGAGAAAGCATAAGTGAAGCGACAGGAACACAGCATGCCGTGTCTTCGCAAACGCTGTTGCGTTGTATGCCATTTACCTCATCCTAACAATTCCAATTATGTTGAAAAATCTACTGTTTCATCTTTTGACTCTATCCATAACAAGAATGGCTTTTCTGAAGAAAATTAAATAAGAATATATATTTGTCTTAATGCCAAATAGAGGATGGGTACGAAAAAACAAAAAGTACCTAAAAGTTATAGAAAGTTGAAATCTAATGAGGAGTAGAACTCACGTGTTGAGAAAGAAAAAACCACTCTTAATCGGTTGCTTATTATTTGCCACATTCTATCTGCCTGGTTGTGATAACGAGCCGGAACAAAAGAATACCAGGGAAACGATTGATTATATAAAACGAATACCTGGCATAAATGATAGCATCCCTGCTGAAGTAGCCGAAAAAGGTGAAGTTCTGATCAGTTATTCAGATTGTTATACATGTCATAAAAACGACGAAAAATCGGTGGGACCTGCTTTTGAAGATATAGCAAAAAGATACCCTGTAAACAAAGTCTATATTGAGATGCTTGCTCACAAAGTAATCATCGGAGGAAGCGGAAGTTGGGGGTCTCCAGTAATGGACCCTCATCCCAAACTTTCATTTGAAGATGCAAAAATGATGGTTACCTACATCCTGTCGATGGAAAAGTAAAATTGAGGAACTTAAAAAAATAAAGGCGGCACAGAACATTTCCGGTTTACTGCAAGATTTGCTAGCGAATATATCGTCATCGTCTCTATTATTATTCAGCTGCTGTGCCGGCTGACAGAACGCAGATCAGCGAAAGTGCATACTTCAGTTTCAGTTCGTTGATTGGCTAACGGTCAGCTCACGAATGACGGCGTATGCCCTGCAGCAAGCCGGCGACGTCCGTGCGCTATTCACAGTATGTCTCTGGTCGGAAGGGCAAACAAAAACACTATCCAAAGGGGAACAAAATTATACTTCCCAAAAAATAACCCTCATAATCATTACAATAAAGATGATGAACCAGTAACTTTTATTCAAACCGTTTCTCCTGCATTAGATTTTGAGTATTGGCCCTAAATCCCGACAGGAACTTCTGCATACATCCTTCTTCAAAGTCACTTTTACGGGATTTAGGGGGCAAGATTTTTAGGGACGCTATGTTATTTCATTCATCAATGATTCGTCTGAGATCATCAACGTTTCTTCTATCATCGGCACCCGCCCCTAAATCCCCTAAAGGGGACTTCTGCATACATCCTTCTTTAAAGTCCTCTTTAGGGATTTCGGGGCAAGTTACTTAGGGACGCTATATTATTTCATTCATCAATGATTCGTTTGAGATCATCAACGTTTCTTCTATCATCGGCACCCGCCCCTAAATCCCCTAAAGGGGACTTCTGCATACATCCTTCTTTAAAGTCCTCTTTAGGGATTTCGGGGCAAGTTACTTAGGGACGCTATATTATTTCATTCATCAATGATTCGTTTGAGATCATCAACGTTTCTTCTATCATCGGCACCCGCCCCTAAATCCCCTAAAGG
>DAINQQ010000123.1:0-13846 GCA_036742645.1 Flavitalea sp. | reverse complement strand
CTAAATCCCCTAAAGGGGACTTCTGCATACATCCTTCTTTAAAGTCCTCTTTAGGCATTTCGGGCCAAGTTACTTAGGGACGCTATATTATTTCATTCATCAATGATTCGCTTGACATCCATCAACGTTTCTTCTATCATCGGCAGCCGCCCCTAAATCCCCTAAAGGGGACTTCTGCATACATCCTTCTTTAAAGTCCTCTTTAGGCATTTCGGGCCAAGTTACTTAGGGACGCTATATTATTTCATTCATCAATGATTCGCTTGACATCCATCAACGTTCTTCTATCATCGGCACGCGCCGTTAGAATGTGGCAATAGAGACATACCAAGAGAAAACATTCGGTGGTACCCTTAAATTTTATAACAGCTACTAACAAAAGTATTGCTGCAAGCAGGGCTGGACCTTGAAACATCAACTAGGTGTACTATCAGCAGGTGTTCAGGCTCGACGAATAAGAGAACAGCAAAAATTCCTAAATTCGCCAATAAAACAAAGCCAGGCTGCAGCTCCGGACCGACAATTATAAATTATCGCACCTGCAGCAATACATGAACGTTAGTGCCATTGGAAACGCCGCTTTTTTTATGAAGAAAATATTGACCTTTTTTCTTATCCTCTTTTGTCAACTTGTTACACAGGCTCAACCTAAAACGAAACAAGTACTGATTGAAGGCAGCGGTCCGCCTGTTATATTGCTCCACGGCGGTACATTTGACTTCAATAGTTTTGCAGTCCACTCAAAATTACTGGCTGATTCGTTTACCGCAATTCGTATGCAGCAGTTCAACGTTCAGTTTGCCAACGAGGGATGGACGCTGCCGAAAAATTATTCGGTAAAAACCGAAAGCGAAGCCGTAAAAGCGACACTTGATTCTCTTCATATATCGAGACCCGTAATTTTAGTGGGGCACTCATACGGAGGAGTGGTTGCTTTTGATTTTGCGATGAATCACCCCGAAAGGATTCAATCGCTTGTTTTGGTTGAAGCTCCATTGTTTGCTATTGCAAAAGCAAAAGGAGAATATTCTAAAAAAATGGAACAAATAGATGAACTTACCCAACACTTTACGCCGCAAACAACCATTACCGAACAAATGATTAAAGGCTTTCGGTGTAAATTAATTAACTGTGATACGTTCGACATTCGTCAACATCCCATGTGGCCCAAATGGCTAGCAGAGAAAGACCGGTTGAGAGGATTGTCTGTGGTGCCTGGCTATAAAATTGATTTCAAAAAATTACATGCTTTTCAAAAACCAGTGCTTATCATAACGGGAACGGCCACCATTGAGCCGAATAAAACAGTTGACAAACTGCTTAGTGCTGAATTTTCAAATGCAAAAACCGGCAGTTTACCAGGTGACCACATAGCTATATATCAAAACGCACAAACCTTTGTCGAAATATTGAAGTCGTTTCTGAAAGAAACTGGTAACGGCTACTAACATGCATTGGCGCATACGACGGGGCAACTTCGGAGCAATCAGCGGACATATCACTACTCAGCTTCGGTCTCGACAGACGATAACAAGCGGATATAAAACAAAAGCGACGGCGTGATAATTGAAGAAGCTTTATAATAAAATGAATAAAACGACTGATATTCTTTTAACCCAGCAATGAAAAATGTATTTATATGGAAGCAGTAAGAACAACAGCAGAAGGAATCAAAGCCGTTAATGCAAAACAAGTAAAAGCATTTGGCAACGAGGCAGCAGATGCACCTTTACAACAGTTAAACATCAGGCGAAGAAGACCTATGCCACATGATGTTGAGATTGAAATACTTTATTGTGGTGTATGTCACTCTGATCTTCACACAGTAAGAAACGAATGGCATGGCACCATTTACCCTTGTGTACCGGGTCATGAAATCGTTGGTAGAATTGTAAGTGTAGGAAATCATGTTACCAAATTCAAAGTTGGCGATCATGCAGCCGTAGGCTGTATGGTTGATAGCTGTCGTGAGTGTGAATACTGTAAAGAAGGGTTGGAACAATACTGCGAAATAGGCAATACCGGAACGTACAATTCACCTGACAAATACTTAGGCACACAAACTTATGGTGGTTATTCAGAAAGTATTGTGGTGGATGAAGCCTTTGTCTTGAGAGTACCGGAAAACCTCGATCTGGCAGCCACAGCACCGCTGCTGTGTGCAGGCATCACTACCTATTCACCACTGAAGCATTGGAATGTAGGTCCCGGCAAAAAAGTAGGGGTTGTTGGTTTGGGTGGTTTGGGACACATGGGCGTTAAACTTGCGAAGGCAATGGGCGCAGAGGTGATTGTATTTACAACTTCACCCTCAAAGGTGGAAGATGCCAAACGTCTCGGTGCTGATGAGGTAGTACTCTCGAACGATGAGGAACAAATGGGCACCTATACGAGCACGCTTCATTTTGTATTGGATGCCGTCTCCGCACAACACGACATCAATGCTTATCTAAACCTGTTACGGGTAGATGGTTCACTGGCATTAGTAGGAGCACCGGAACATCCGCTTCCTGTAGCTGCATTCAGCCTCCTTCCTTTCCGGAGAAGCTTCGCCGGCTCTGCTATTGGTGGCATCGCTGAAACACAGGAAATGCTTGACTTTTGCGGCCAACACAATATCGTCGCAGACATAGAGATGATTAACATCCAGCGGATCAATGAAGCCTACGAACGCTTGCTGAAAGGCGATGTCAAATATCGTTTCGTTATTGACATGGCTTCTTTGAAAAATTAACAGTATACAGTTCAATGGCTGAAGAAATCAAGTGGATGGCAAGAATATTCATTACCGGATCAGCCGATGGGCTTGGACATCTATCGGGAAAATTGCTGGTTAACATGGGCCATCAGGTAGTCTTACATGCACGCAATGCTGAACGCGGACGTGAGGCAAAAAGAAAAACACCGGGTGCAGAGACTGTAGTAACGGGAGATTTGTCAAATGTTGAAGAGACAAAAAACCTTGCCCACTTAGTTAATGAATTGGGAACGTTTGATGCCGTAATTCACAACGCAGGGGTGTACCAGGCTTCTGCAAAGGAAATTTTCGCTGTCAATACGTTAGCTCCTTATATTCTCACGTGCCTGATGCAAAAACCGAAACGATTAATTTACCTCAGCTCAGGAGTGAATTTACAAGGACGTTCGAAACTGGACATCTTCAAAACTGATAGTAGTCGCATAACGTACTCAGATTCTAAGTTGCATGTGTTGATGCTTTCTATGGCGGTAGCACGGAAATGGCGGGATGTTTATTCCAATGCAGTGGACCCAGGTTGGGTTCCTACAAAGATGGGCGGGAAAGGTGCACCTGACAATCTGCAAAAAGGATACGAGACACAAGTGTGGCTCGCTACAAGCAACGATGAGAAGGCGAAGGCAAGCGGACGGTATTTTTTTCATCAAAAAGAAAGAAATCATAATCCTGAAGCTGATGAGGTGGCGCTGCAGGAGAGATTTTTCAATTTGTGCAAAGAGATCACAGGTGTTTCATTTCCTTAGGCTCAATAATTCTAAACCAGGTTTTTTTTGAATGCATGATTCTGCACATCGGGAAACAGGCGACAGAATAAATGATTCCGTGAATGATGAAATAACAAATGCAACTTTTTTTGGGCTAGAGACGACGATGATTTATCTATCGTTTCTCAAAATTGAAAATAAATAAAGGAACTGCTGCTTTCCTGGCTCCATATGATGAGTAGAATCATTACAGCCCAAATCACACCGAGCGCTCCCCAGTGCATTTTACGGACAACATCCAATACTCTTCTGTTTCTCATCAACCAGTGTACTATCACCATTAAGCTAATAATCACTGTGATTTTAATTACTGCCAAAGTAGTAAGCAATGCGGTTGCTCCCTTGACCTGCCCGAACATGGACCCCAGCAATTGCCAGGCCTGTGAAAAATCGGCCGATCTGAAAAAGACCCAGGTAACATTGACAAGGAAAAAAGTGAACAAAGCATACATAAATCCTGTCAGTTTTTTGTTTACAGCGAATTCTGGGATGATGGAGGCCTTTTTTATAACTACGGGGATGGCCACAGGCGCTAAAATAGCCGATCGCTTTTCCCGAAGGTCCATGAAGAATTTCTCCACCCATAAATAAAAACCATGCAGACCACCCCAAACAACGAAGGTCCAGTTGGCACCATGCCATAACCCCCCCAGCAACATTGTTATCATGAGGTTCAAATATGTCCTTAGCTTACCTTTTCGGTTTCCCCCCAACGGTATATACAAGTAATCGCGTAGCCAGGCAGATAAGGTAATATGCCACCGTCGCCAGAAATCGGAGAAGCCCATTGCGGCATATGGATAAAAAAAGTTTTGCGGCAAAACAAAACCGAGGCATAAGGCAGCACCAACAGCACAGGTAGAATAACCTGCAAAATCAAAAAATATCTGGCCCGAGAAGGCTAATACCCCCATCCATGCATCGAGTGCAGGCAAACTGTTTGTTGTACCGAAGACTGCATCTGCAGAAGCGGCCAGCATACTATCGGCAAGTACTATTTTCATGAACAGTCCAATTGATAATAACAGCAAACCATCCGTCATTTGTACTTTGTTGGCTGTGCGAGGTGATTCAAATTGCGGAACCAGTTGCGGGGGACGCACGATCGGGCCGGCCACGAGGTGCGGAAAGAATGTAACAAACAATGAAAAATCGAGAAATGATTTTACAGGTTCACTTTTCTTTTTATACATATCAATTGTATAACACAATGTTGTGAATGTATAAAATGAGATACCAGCCGGCAAAATAATACTGGGCTTGGCCGGGTGAAAATCCAGTCCTATTGAATTCACTAGGGTCACAAAATTTTCCAACAGGAAACCTCCGTATTTGAAATAACAAAGCATGCCGAGATTTCCGATCAGGCTAATTACGAGGAGAAATTTTCTCTTCGATCGATTTTCCTGGTGATATAATGCCCTACCCACAAAATAATCTACTACGGTAGAAAGCCACAGTAACAGGATAAAGGGAGGATTCCATGCTGCATAAAAAATATAGCTGGCGAGCAGCAGGTTTATTTTTTTTACTTTCCAGGGAAAAGCAAGGTTGTGCAGGATGAGAACGATGATAAAAAAAGCAATAAAGGTGTAGGAGTTGAAGACCATATATAAGGGATTATCGGGTGAATGTTAATGATCCAGGCAATTTTGGAAATTTCCATCCCATTTCTTCATTTAAGATCCTGATCAGGTGCTGGGTAAATACACCCGCATCTTTGGGAGACAAATGAGAAAATTCCGGACAAACGAAATGATCGAGTGAAGGATAATCCAGATAATGGATGCCGACGCTACCTGTTTCGTTTAGTATTCTATCCCAATAATTTTTACGTGGGAAGCCCATCTCTTCTCCCATTTTCAAAGGCCCGCTGGCCGGAGTACGTACAAATACAATCTGTCCGCCGCGCGCCCGGATCCTGGTAACATCATTTTTTATCGATTGGATGGTTGCCTGTATTCCTGCATTTATTTGTGCCTCAGGGGGAGGCGGCCCTTTCGGGGCAATCCTGAGGGATGCCCAAACTGCCTTTACCTGGTTTTGAAGATTTGTATCAGCAACGAACCGATCGGTCATTTTACATTGCCGGCTGAATTGCACTCTTGAAAAATCCATGGGGAATTCGGGGCTGAGGTAGACGCCGGGACGATTCTCAATTTTTAATTTATCGAGCTGTGCACCCAAAGAAAAATTCATTTTGTCCAGGAAGACAAATCGAGACTCAAGAAAATAATTTAGGGAAAAACTCGCTCTTTGAGCGGGAGTGCGGTCGTGATAATATTTAATATTCGTCTCCGGCCTGACCTGGAAATATCGAAGTGGAATAAAGCACAACGGCTCTGTCACATCGACGATTAATTTTCCTTTGAACTTCTCATCGTTGGCTAAATCATGAAGGATGGGAAGCGGATTGCTGCCCTCAAGTGCTAATAGTATAGCATGATCGCCCGTCATCTTCTCCCAGGTATCTACATCCAGATCGAATTTAATGCGGGAGGAGCCAATAAAAACGGTTGATTTGTCGGTTGGTTCATATACCATCGCTCTTTTATCCGACCAGAGAGGGGCCTCGTCATCATACGCTATATCAATTCCTTTGCCTCGTAAATAGAGTTCCCAACTGGTGATAGCTGCCACGACAAGTACAACCATCAGAATAACAGACTTGGAAAGGGGGTTTGCAGACATACGAAAAGTATTGAGTTTATTATAAATGACTAGATAGTGAACTATGCCTGTAATCATTACAATCACAAAGACGAGTGCAACAATTACCTTTTAAACGCTGCTGGAAAGAGAGTTCCCAATCAAGTCAATCCCTTGCCTGCATTCATTTTTAATGACTCACAATTTCTGCAATGGTATTAGATACGCAATCACCTAAATAGGGTAGAAAAAACACTTATTAAGAAAATCGACATAGAAAAATTCTGACAACTGATATGTGGTTTGACAATCTGTGGAAGTTTTGCACAAAGTACCGGGATAGTCAGATAAAGTTATCGGTTTAAGAGTTAGTATGAAAATATTTTTTAAAACAAATTATAAACGTTTTAATCAGCAGTCATACATGCGGGGTGGGACACTCTTGAAGTTAACGGATATACTTACATAAAAATCCACTTTGATACGAACGGTGTCTCCTTTCCTCGGTTTGTGCTGTTGCAGGCACAGCGGATTATAAGGAAAGAACAAATTAATCAACGCCATGTCCGTGGCCAATCATAAAGCCAACATGAGACGCGACGAGACTCCCAAACTATAAACAAGCACGAACGCAAAACAGGCAATTTAGACATTCACCGGAACGCAACCTTATAAATCTGGTTGCCTTTCTTTTTAGTGGCAATAGTTACATTATCATACCTGTCTTCTGGCCTTCTCCTGAAGCCCGGCCTTATTAAATAGTACCCAAGTCTGATAGATTTTATATGCTGATCTTATCTGCAGTGTAGGTTTTGAAGCTTTAAGATATAACCCAATAATTTCGTTACATGAATGAGCAGATCTGATATGGCACTCCAAACTGACATCTATCTTTGCTATTTCACCATCCAGAACCTCAAGATCATGAATAACTCAATCCACTTCCTGGCAACAGTAGCCGTCCTTCTGGTGTGCTCATTTCAGCCGGCAATAGATCACTCAGTTAACAGAGCATTCGAACAAACATCATTGGATTCTTCAGCATTTGATTTCTGGGTTGGCAAATGGAATGCAACCTGGAAAGATTCCGCAGGTTCCTATCATGCAACAAACATAATCACCAGAAAAATGAATGGTCATTTTATTCACGAATCCTTTGAAATTATCAACGGACCCAATAAAGGATATAAGGGAGAAAGTTATTCCACACTCGACAAACAAAGTGGCCAGTGGAAACAGACCTGGATCGATAACCGGGGAGCTTATTTGGATTTTGTCGGTAAAGAAGAAGACGGCATTAAAATATTTGAAAGAAGTTTTATTAATAAAGCAGGCGATACAATTAGGCAGCGAATGCGGTTTATGAATGTGAAAAAAGGCAGCTTTGACTGGGATTGGCAAAGTTCAAAAAATGACGGAGAGTGGAAATTGCTCTGGGCACTTAAGTATACCAGCGCGAAGTAGGGAAGTTTTTCGCGGAAAGACGAAACAGCGATGAGCCGATGGAGAACCCGGCCGAGCCGATGATGATTAGCCGATTAGCCGATAGCAGGAGTTACGCCTGGATAGTCATATTTGCAATTGTCCCCGGCCCATCTGCTGATCCCTATTGGCTAATCGGCTAATGATCATATCCGCTCATCACGGTTCTCGATCGCCTAATCATCACATCGGTTCATCGCGTTTGCGTTTTTGCGCGAAAAATAAATAATATCTTGCTCGCTATTTACTTTTATGCCTAAGATAAACACCTACTGTGAAGCGGTCACTTTAATGGAACCAGACAATGTGCATGTTCGTTATCACGACGAGGAATATGGTTACCCTATTCTAAATGATAACGAACTTTTTGCGCGGCTTGTGCTGGAGATTAACCAGGCGGGATTGTCCTGGACAACAATCCTTAATAAGAAAGATAATTTTTTTAAGGCCTTCGATAATTTCGAGATTTCGAAAGTGGCCGTCTATGACGAAAAGAAAATTCTGCAACTACTGCAAGATCCGGGTATTATCAGGAACCGATTGAAAATTGAGTCTGTCATCGATAACGCGGGTCGTGTTAAACAAATCCAAAAAGAAAATGGGTCATTCAAAAATTGGTTGGACCATCATCATCCGATGAGTAAAGAAGGATGGGTGAAGTTGTTTAAAAAGACATTTCGCTTTACCGGAGGTGAAATTGTGAATGAGTTTTTAGTGAGTACTGGTTACCTGGAAGGCGCACATATAGAATCATGTCCTGTGTATAAAAAAGTGTTGAAGAAAAAACCTGCGTGGAGTGTAGTAAATAAACGTTAATTCATTTGTAATGTAGGAAGGCGATAGTTCTGTCCGTCAAGAGAAAATAACTCAAAAGTTTCATAAGTGAAGTAAGGAAACAATGGTGACTGTGAAAGAATTTTATCGATCGCCTTATTGTCCTCCGCATTCAACGTGATCCAGATCCGCTGGCTTGCCATACTTACCGCGTAATGTTCAATGATTTCCTTATTGATGAGGTAGTTGATGTAAGTCTTATGCGCGGGCACCAGATCGGTAAATTCCTTATCAGTCATAAATTGTATCGACACCTGAAACTTTTTCATAACCGTTCTTATCATAAACGAAAAAAACGGGCAAATGGTTTACAAGGTCCAGTCAATTATCTCATTGATCCATTCACCGCGATATGGCGCCGTAACTTTAATGTAATTGTCTGTATAACCTTCTATCATACTATTTTTTTCATGCCCTTCAAATAATACTTTACGTACCTGGCCTGCGGACCGTTGGCTAAAGTATTGCGATTTCATGAAACTAAGGTTACGCAGAACCTTATTGCGTTCATGACGGACGTTTACTGGTATGACCGGTTGAATAGATAGTGCGCGGGTATTATCGCGTTCCGAGTAAGTGAACACATGCAGATAGGAAATATCCAGATTGTGAAGGAAATCATAAGTTTCTTTAAAGTCTTGTTGAGTCTCCCCTGGGAACCCAACGATTACGTCAACACCTATTGCACAATGCGGCATAAGTGTTTTAATGCGCTTAACTTTTTCTTCATAAAGCTCTCTCTTATACCTCCGGCGCATAAGACCTAATACTTTATTGCTGCCACTTTGCAGAGGTATATGAAAATGGGGCATGAACTTATCGCTGTTGGCGACAAATTCAATGATCTCATTTGTTAAAAGGTTTGGTTCAATGGATGAAATCCGATACCGATGAACAGGAAGGGTGTCCAACACCTGGATGAGATCAAGGAATGACTTCTCATTTCTTCTATTTCCATCGCCACCTTCATGGAAATCTCCCAGGTTGACACCCGTCAAAACAATCTCCTTAACGCCACGTCCCACCAATTCATAAACATTGTTAACTACATTTTCAATTGAGTCACTGCGGCTCTTTCCGCGGGCCATTGGTATTGTACAGAAGGAACAATTGTAGTCGCAACCATCCTGAACTTTAAGAAAGCTCCGTGTCCTGTCATTGATCGAATAGGATGCATTGAAACCACCAACGGCTTCTATATCGCATGAACAAATTTTAGTGGCATCACCCTTTGTCATTTCTTTCAAATGGTGACCGATATTGAATTTCTCCGAGGCACCCAATACGAGGTCAACGCCGGGAATATCTGCAATTTCTTTTGGCTTTAGCTGGGCATAGCAACCAGTAATTACGACGAGGCTTTCAGGAGATTTTCTTTGTATACGTCTTACCAACTGCCGGCACTCCTTATCTGCATTGTCCGTTACGGAGCAGGTATTGATTACATACACGTCGGCCTTGTCGGTAAAATCTTTTTTCTCGAAGCCCTCATTTTCAAGAAGTCTTGAAATGGACGAAGTTTCCGAGAAATTCAGCTTACAGCCCAACGTATGAAACGCTACTGTCCTCTTTCCATTCATAAGCCGGCAAAGATACGAACGGCCTGGTGTTTTGAGCAAACGATATTAAAGGCCTTCTGGCGACCGCAGACCGACAACCGTATCTTTGACAGAGCTTTGGTGGGCATTATAAACCATATGACTTTCGGTTGACCTTAAACTATGCAAAAGAAAACACTACTCACGTTACTTTCCATTGCGGCCGTTATAATCGGGGTATATGTGTTCGACCAGCAAAACAAGGCTGCAGAAGAGCCACAAACATCGGATCAGAACAATGGCAGCAAGAAGGGCAGTGAATCACCGTCACCTGCGGATTATGAGAACCGACAAACGGAATTCAATAGAAGGACCTCAAAGATCATTTACACGAAACATGCCCGCTGCCGTATGGCTTGCAGACATATTGATGAAACGGAGGTAAAGGAGGTCCTTGAAAGAGGCCGGATCAATCAGGAGAAAAGTGATCCAGCATCCAGGCCTGATCCGAAGTACGCATTGGAAGGTCGTACCCACGATGGGCAGGAAGTTCGGATTGTGTTTGCTGCGGCTGATAAAGGCATGGTTGTAATTACTGTTATTGATTTGCAAAAAGAATGGAGCTGTAATTGTAAATGATATATTTGAGGTGATGAATCAAAACAGTGTAAGGATTTATCACTCATTGACAGGAACTCATGAAATACCTCATTTACCCGATAAAAATAGTGTACTCCGTTTATGCTCTGATTACATTTTTGGTTTTCATGTTCCTGATTCTTCCCTTTGTAATCATTGGATCCTTTTTTGGAAAAATCAGCGGCGGCAATTTTATTTTCAGCGCTTGCGGCCTTTGGGCGGATCTATGGCTGTTTTCAATCGGAGTTCACCACAAGAATTTTTATGAAGCTCCCCACGACAAAAACCGGCAATTCATTTTCATCGCTAACCATCTTTCCTATTTCGATGCGCCTGTGATCGTAAAAACGTTTCGTCAACCCGTGAGGGTTTTAGGCAGGAGTGAGATGTCGAGACTTCCTTTCTTCGGATTCATTTATCGAAATGCGATTGTAACGGTCGATCGCCGCAGCCCGGAACATCGCGCGAGAAGCGTGAGGGTATTGAAGTCGGTACTGCGAAAAGGTATTTCCATTTTTATTTTTCCGGAAGGAACGTTAAACGAAACGGGTCGTCCCCTGAAAGAATTTTATGACGGCGCCTTTCGCATCGCTATCGAAACGCAAACACCGATTAAGCCTATTTTGTTTTTGGATAGTTTCAATAGATTACATTCTGAGAGCATATTAAGTCTTACTCCTGGCAGATCCAGGTCGATATTTCTTAAAGAGATAAGTGTGGAAGGACTTAACTCGCATGATGTAAATACACTAAAACAAAAAGTTTTTTCACTGATGGAACAGAAATTAATTGAATATAATGCAGAATGGATCGAGGAAGCAGAGCAAGTTTAAAGTAGGAAGTATGTGGGATATACGATGCGCTTTTTCTATCCCTGTCCATGGATAGGGCAGATTGGATTTGGAAAGTGGGATGCAAGAGGTAAAAAACAATGTGTGATTCAGGTAATGACATTTGAAGTACTGGAGTTTCCAATAAGATTTTGTGGATGATTGAAATTACCTATGCTCACAAAGATTTTCTATTCCCTGAAGTCATTCCTTCATGTCTTTGTGTCAAATTTTTTCGCCACAAAGGCACCAAGTCACGAGGGTTACACTAAAAATTAATCACCACTCAAGAAAGCAATCACAATTCACCATTGACAATTCAGAACTCAGAACTTAAAACTCCCATTCACCATTCACCACTGACAACTCGCAACTCAGAATGTTTGCAGAAATAATCATCCCATTAGCCTTACCAAAAAATTATACCTGGCTGGTTCCGGAAAAGTTTCAGCATTTGGTGAAGCCCGGAAGCAGGGTAGAGGTGGGTTTGGGTAAGAATAAGAAGTATGCAGGCATTATCAAGCGATTTCACTATGATAAGCCGGAGGCTTTCGAGCCCAAGGACATTCTCAATGTTCTGGATTCCGAGCCGGTGATTTTCGAACAACAGTTAAAACTGTGGGAATGGATCGCGCAGTATTATATGTGTAGTGAGGGCGAAGTGATGGCTGCCGCTCTGCCAGCGCATTTTAAATTAAGCAGTGAGACCGTCCTCGTATTTAATGAAGAGTTCGGGGATGATTTTTCATCTCTTGATCATGATGAATATCTTGTTGCAGAAGCATTGCTGATCAAAAAAGAACTACGACTGAATGAAGTGCAGCAAATACTCGATTCCGCCCATACTTACCCAGTAATTAAACGACTGATCGAAAAGAAGATATGTTTTGTGTGGGAGGCGCTCAAGGAAACGTATACTCCAAAGAAGGAGACATATATCCTGTTGAACCCTCAATTCGACAATGAAGAAAAACTTTCAGACTTACTAAATAATTGGGGCAGGGCGCCAAAACAAATGGAATTACTCCTCAGTTATCTTCACCTGATGAAAACAGACGGTGAAGTTACGAAGGTACAACTGCTTAAAAAAAGCGGCGCTTCTGATGCACAACTAAAGGGATTGATCGAAAAGAATATCCTGTTCGCCGAAGTAAGAAAAGTTGATCGTATTCTTTACCTACCGCGAAATGTGAATATCGATTTCGAATTAACAGCTTCGCAGGAATCTGCGTTCAACGCAATTACTGACATCTTCGCAGAAAAATCAGTTTGTCTCTTGCACGGTATTACCGCCAGCGGAAAGACACAGGTATATATCAAGCAAATAGAACAATATATCAGCCGCAGCAAGCAGGTGTTATATCTTTTGCCAGAAATCGCGCTGACCTCTCAAATTATTCGAAGGCTTCAAAAAAATTTTGGGGGATACATCGGTATCTATCACAGTAAATTCAATCAGAACGAACGGATTGAAATCTGGAACAAGGTTAAAAGCGGAAAATTGAAGATCGTATTAGGAGCGAGATCATCTTTGCTGCTTCCCTTTAATGATCTTGGATTGGTAATCATTGATGAAGAACATGATAGTTCGTTTAAACAGCAGGATCCCGCACCTCGTTACAATGCGAGGGACGCCGCGGTGTATTATGCTTCACTTCATGACGCAAAAGTGCTAATGGGAAGTGCAACACCATCTGTCGAAAGCTATTACAACGCGCAGACTGGCAAATATGGATTGGTAGAGATTAATGATCGATTTGGTGGCGTACACCTTCCGAAAATTCATCTCGTGGATACCAAAAAAATATTTACTAAAGACAAAAGTAAGGTGATGGTTACGCCTGAATTGCAGGAAGCTATGCAACAATCGTTGATCAGCAAAAAACAAGTTATACTCTTTCAAAACAGGAGGGGCTATTCCCCTTATCAAATCTGCCAGGTTTGCGGCTGGATACCTAAGTGCAGGTATTGTGACGTTTCATTGAACTATCATAAAAACACCAATAAACTGCATTGTCATTATTGCGGAACCACATATCCGAAAGTAACTACATGCATGGCTTGTGGTAGCGATAGGTTCATGCAAAGGAATTTCGGTACGGAGAAAATTGAAGAGCAATTGGAAGAAATGTTTACGGAAGCAAGAATTGCCCGGATGGATGTTGATAGTGTGCGCGGTAAGCAGGCACATGATAACCTGATCCAGTTATTCGAACAAGGGAGAATTGACATTTTAGTCGGAACACAAATGGTAGTGAAAGGTCTTGACTTCGACAACGTTCATCTGGTTGGAATACTTGACGCAGACAATCTCCTCAGCTTTGCGGACTTCCGGGTTAATGAAAGAGCTTT
>DAINQQ010000122.1:0-15923 GCA_036742645.1 Flavitalea sp. | reverse complement strand
CGTCTGATCAAGGAACTGTGATAGCTGAGAAGTACCAAAGAATGAATTGATGACCGAAGAAAGTGTTCTCGCATTGATAAGATCCACCGGAGTGAAAACTTCGTTATCACGCACGTTCATTCTTTCACGGATTGTTCTTGCCATACGGGCAAGACCAACACCAAACTGCGCATACAATTGCTCGCCCACAGTACGTACGCGACGATTGCTGAGGTGATCGATGTCATCAATTTCGGCTTTGCCATTGGTAAGTCGAACAAGATATTTGATGATCTCAATGATATCTTCCTTCGTTAATGTCTTCTGCTCGAGCGGCTGATTTAAATTCAGCTTACGGTTGATCTTGTAGCGACCAACTTCTCCAAGATCATAACGCTTGTCGCTGAAGAACAGCTTGTCAATAATACCTCTCGCTGTTTCGTTGTCCGGAGCATCTGCACCGCGAAGTTGACGATAGATATGTTGAACCGCCTCCAATTCGCTATTAGAGGTGTCTTTATTGAGCGTATTGTAGATGATCGCGTAGTCTCCTCCAACATCTTCTTTCTGAATGAAAACGCTCTTAACGTCCATTTCAGAAACCATCTCAATAGCCTCCTCATCCAAAACAGTATCACGCTCAAGAACGATCTCATTTCTTTCGATAGAAACCACTTCACCGGTATCTTCATCCACGAAATCCTCAACCCATGTTCTTAAAACACGTGCTGCTAATCGCTTCCCAATATATTTTTGCAGTGCTTTCTTCTCTCCTTTTACTTCGTCGGCCATTCCAAATAACTCGAGAATGTCTTTATCGGTTTCAAAACCGATGGAACGAAGTAATGTCGTTACCGGAAATTTCTTTTTACGGTCAATGTACGCATACATGACGTTGTTAATGTCAGTAGCAAATTCCATCCAGGCTCCTTTGAAAGGAATTACTCTTGCGGAATAAATCTTTGTTCCATTAGGATGGATGGACTGACCAAAGAATACGCCGGGCGAACGGTGTAATTGCGATACAACAACTCGTTCAGCACCATTGATCACAAAGGTACCGCGGGGAGTCATGTAAGGAATATTTCCGAGAAATACATCCTGCACGATAGTCTGGAAATCCACGTGTTCCTCATCGTTACAGCTTAACCGAAGTTTGGCTTTCAGAGGAACAGCGTATGTTAATCCACGTTCCATACATTCTTCAATTGTATAGCGAGGCGGATCTATAAAATAATCCAGGAACTCAAGCATGAAGATGTTACGTGTATCAGTTATAGGAAAATTTTCCTTAAACACACGGAAAAGACCTTCGATATTTCGTTTGTCCGGAGTAGTTTCTAACTGAAAAAATTCTTTAAAGGATTGAATTTGTACCTCGAGTAAGTCAGGGGCTTCTGCCAGATTTTTCGTCTTTCCAAAGTTTACCCTGTTCTGCAGTTTTGTTGAAGACATATATTTTAAAACCGGTTTTAAGTTCGTTCAAAATAGCCTATAGACAAAAAAATTACAGGAGAAGCTTCTCAGTTTCTCTGTAACAAAAAAGAGGCAGTCATCTTATTATCACCATGTATCAACCAACCTCCACTATTTAGCTGTGTAAAAAATGGACGGCAAAGGTAATGAATAAAAAATAGAATAAGAAATGTTGCTCGCAAATTTTAGGCCGGTATTGTGAAACGGGTTTAGGCGGACTCGTTGCTCAACAATTGCCTTATATAAACGATATGCGGGGTGTAAAAAGAAAACTTCAGGTCGGAGTTGACCTGAAGTTTTTCAACAGAATGCCTGATTCAGGCTAAGCAATTGTAAATCCGCTTAATAGCCAGTATTTTGGGGAGTAAGATTTGGATTATTACGCATTTCAGCTGTTGGCAAAGGAAACAATAAATGCTTTTCGGCAAGTGTTGCACCGTTGTCGGGAAACTTGTGGCCTACGAAATTATCGAACTGGTTAGTAACGGAATTATAGACCTTCTTGGTTCTGATCATGTCGAACCAGCTGATTCCCTCGAAACAGAGCTCGTGCCAACGTTCTCTCCATACCGCTTCTCGAAAAGTCGCCTGCGTAAAGGTGCCCAGGGCTGGAGTTGTAAGGCCTGCACGATCGCGGATTGCCTTCAATGCATTCCATGCCGCCGTAGTCGGCCCTCCTACTTCATTTTGTGCTTCTGCATAACTCAGCAAGACCTGCGCATATCTGATCTGGTTCCAGTTTAAGCTACTTTGAGCAGTTCCGGCCAAGCCCGAGGTTCCATGAGCAATTACATCGAAATGCTTAAAAATATAAGGGGCCGATAGTGCCTTCAAAGCTCCATTACCCTCGTTATAGTACGAAGTGTAAAAGAATCCTTCACGGTCGACAACCCGTTTGTCACCGGGCTCGAAGGATTGATAAAATTGATTAGTAGGAACTGTTGATCCAATTTCCGTTCCGTAAGCTGATACCCCTTTAAAATTTGGAATCAAATGGGACTGCATAGGGTTTTCGGAAACTCCCACCAGGTACTGGATCTGAAATATATGCTCACCCCTGTTTTCCTGTGACACAATATGTAAGTCCAGATAAGTAGGAAACAGGCTATAACCACCACTGGTGATTACCTCATTCGCTTTCGCCGCGGCGAGCGTGTAATGAGAAGCCCCTTTATTTAAAGGACTGCCTCCCATTGTAAGGTACACTTCAGCCAATAAAGACTTGATTGCTCCAAGCGAAGCTCTGCCGGTGGTACTTATAGGTGGTAAGCCCAACGTCTCCGCGGTTGTGAGATCTACAACGATTGAGTCATATACCGCAGCAATAGGCCGCCTGGAGGGATACAAATCTTCCGCTGTGGCGTCAACCGGTTGAAGTATCAGCGGAACGTCACCATAAAGGCGAACGAGGTAGAAATACGCCCAGGCGCGAAGAAACCTGGCCTCGCCCAATATGCGCTTCTTTTGCGCTTCGTCCATTGGCGTAATGCCGGGGACTCGTTGAAGAACAAGATTTGTTTGGGCTATCACACTGTAAAGGCCGTTCCACCAGTTTCTGACAAATAAATTATCACCGTTGTAGCCAAGACCTATTAGGTTATTCAAATCTGAGTTCTGACCAGTCTCCGATTTAGCGGTTCCTGTAACCACCTCGAGCATTGAAAAGTTGAGCGCAAAAATACCTGCACCTCCTCCAATAAAGCGTGTGGTTGAATATGCTGCAGCTATGGCGGCTTCAGCGTGTTCCGGGATGGTATAATAGGAATCGGGATTTAGATTCGAAGGGTCTGTTTTCTCAAGGAACTTCTGGCATCCCGTCAAAATAGACGCGAGAAAGACTCCAAAGAACAATATTTTGTTTTTTTTATTTAAGAATTTCATTGTTGATCGTTTGAATGATGATAATTATTACAAAGCAACATTTAAACCGATCGTATAAATCGTCGGCTTCGGATAGTCAAAAAACGTTTGACCCTGTGCGAATGGATTTGTGTACGTTGTTACTTCCGGATCATTTCCCCGAAAGTCGGTTTTCAGGAAAAAATTCTGAACGGAACCGTATATTCTTAATCTGCTCAAATGAAATCTTTCTATAGCTTCACCTGGAACTGAATAGCCAAGAACAATGTTTCGGCCACGTATAAACGATCCGTCCTGAATCCAACGAGTGTCGACGTTTGTAACATAGCCAGCCCTGGTGTCGCGAATCGCTGCAACCATCGTGTTGGTATTACCTTTCACTGGGTCATAAGCATCCAAAACAGTTTTGAAACTATTAGCAATTCCCTGGCGGTCTTCACCGGAGTGTGTCGTCATATTCAATACATCGTTTCCGAAACTGTACTGGATATCCAGAACAAGTTCGAAATTCTTATAACGAACATTGTTTATGAATGAGCCCCAGGCATCAGGATTTCCATTTCCAATGATCATCCTGTCTGCATCGTTAATGACATAATCCTTATTCACATCCTGGTACTTAATATCCCCCGGTAACATGGGCTTACCTCCTCTGTAGCTACTAAACTTCGCTGCTTCCGCTGCCTCTGAGGGCTGCCATACGCCGACCCTGTTAAGGCCCCAGAATGACCCTACTGATTCACCTACCCTGATAATACCTGTTTCATTTGTAAAACCAGGATTGCCCACTCCGAAGATGTCTGCCGGTGTTGCTAATTCAAGGACCTCATTTTTGTTGAACGAAACATTAAAAGAGAGATTCCACTGTAAATCCTGGTTGCGTACAATGGCAGCATTTAATCCGAACTCAAGGCCTTTGTTTTCCATGCTTCCAACATTTTTTGTGATCGTTCCATAACCACTGGAAGTTGGAACTGGCGCATTCAACAACATATCGCTTGTTTTGCGATAATAAGCGTCGGCCTCGACGCTGATGCGGTTATTTAAAAAACCAATCTCTACACCTATGTCTCCCTGAGCCGTTCTCTCCCACTTGAGGTCAGGATTTGCAAGCCTGTTGGTACCTACACCAGCGACCCGTGTATTGTTGATAATTGCGGCATAACCGGTACCCAAAAGTGCATCAGGAGCATATGTATTAATTTCTGAGTTACCTGTTGCGCCATAACTTGCTCTGAGTTTCAAATTTGAAATCGTAGTACTGTTCTTTAAGAAGTCTTCTTCGGATACTCTCCAGGCCACGGCAGCAGATGGGAATATAGAGAACCTGTTGTTTTCTCCGAATTTTGACGAACCATCAGCACGACCCGTAAAGGTTAGTAAATATTTGTCTTTGAAACCATATGTGAACCGTGCAAAATAAGAATTGAAGGCAAACTCTGCCCGTCCTGAAGAACCGGGATTTTGCTGACTGGCAGCTCCAATATTATTAAACTGGAAGAAATCGGTTGAGAAGTTTTGTGAAGCAGCGCTGATGTTGAAGATATTCGTTCCCTGCCATGATAAACCGATCAACCCGGTAAACGAATGGATGTCATTGCGTTTCTTATATGTAAAGAAATTTTCTGAGGACCAATAAGTCTCACGATTATTAGCTACACTCGCCGTACCATTTTGAGCCCTGGAGATCTGGTCAAGTGTTCGCCCGTTATATTGGTTTATGCCGCGGGTAACAATGCTTGTACCTAACTGGCTTTCAAATTCTAATCCCTCGGCGAGAGTGATCCTTGCATAGACATTACCAAGGAGAGTTTGCGTGTTCAGAATCACTTTCCGTTCATTAAATATATGCACAGGATTTGATCCTCCTTCAGCACCAGGATAGTGATAATTCTCAGCCCATGAACCATCAGGATATTTAACCGGTAAAAATGGAAATCCTTCGGTGATCATCCGGACCGAGTTGAGACCGCCCGTTCCCACATCAACAAGGTTTTCTTCCTGGTTATTATAGCTAAGTGTTCCACCAACTTTCAGCCAGTCTTTGATTTTGTTATCCATTGTAAATCTTGCCGAATAACGCTGGAGGTAGGAGCCGATCAAAAGTCCGTTATCGTCGCGGAATCCTAAAAACAAACCATATGTATTATCAGCACTTCCCCCTGTGAAACCTAACTGATGATTTTGGGATAATTTATTCTGGGTTGATTCTTCGAGCCAGTCAGTCTCGTAAAGCGGATCTCCATTACTGGTAAATAATAATGGCAGGGTCTTTCTTTTGACTCTTGGATCAACAACTGTGGCGTAATTTCCGGCAGCCCATCCAGCCGGATCATAAACCTTTATGTTGTCATAGGTGAGATTCTCAACTTCCAGGTATTCCCGGGCATTTAGCATCTCTACCCTATTAGGACCGATGGTAGGTACGCTGAAATCAACATCATAAGTAACCCTGGCCCCGCCGGCAGTTCCGCGCTTTGTGGTAACGAGTATTACACCATTGGCACCTCTTGCACCATAGATTGCGGTAGCGGACGCATCTTTTAATACCTCCATCGACGCGATATCACTGGGATTAATATAATCAATAGCATTGCTATTATTACTCTGTGTACCGACCGGCAAAACAACCCCATCGACTACATACAGTGGGTTGTTGGTTGTATTAATGGAGCTGAAGCCCCTGATTCGAACATTTGTTTGACCTCCCGGACGACCCGAATTGGTATTGACCTGAACGCCGGCAATACGTCCCGCGAGTGCCTGGTTGATAGAAGCCACCGGCCTTTCCTGCAATTGCGCAGCTTTTATTGAACCAACAGCGCCAGTTAAATCGCTTTTACGAGATGTTCCGTAACCAATAACAACTATATCCTGTAGTGATTGGCCGCCTGCTCTCATAGTTACGGTAAGCGTGTTTGAACTGCCAAGAGCAATCTCCTGGTCTTCGTAACCAACAAAAGAGAAAATCAGCGCCTGGACACTTTGTGGTACCGAGATGTTGAAACTCCCGTCTGATTGTGTTTGGCTAGCCGTTTGTGATCCCTTGCCCTGAACCGTTACACCTGGCAAAGGCAAATTGCCGTTGGCGTCCTTAACAGTCCCGGTGACAGTCCGGGTCTGACTAAAAGCAAGTAGGGAATGTATCGTCAAATAACACATTAGGCCCACTCGCAGGAGAAATGTACAAGGTTTTTTCATATGCATTTTTTTGGTTGAATGAATGAAACTATAACGATTTAGCAAATCGAGGAAAAATTATCTGTGTCGGAAATGGTCATTTCTTTGTTTGATTTAGTTTGGGGGTTGGGGAACGGAATCAATAAAGAAATTGAATTCGTTTTACATTCTTGTAGACCTTTGAATGAGAATATTTGCTGCAAATCAAATACATTTTTTTCAGTTTGGCGTTTTTTGAGTTTAATTATTCAAAACTGACGACCTGGCTGCGATTACCGTTTCTATTTTTCATGCAAAGAAAAAGAGTATGGAAATGCCGCTTTGTCCGTTCCTCTTTGTTTGTACGGTGAACTACTCATTATCAACTGTAACTTTCCGCCTTGCTGGATGGTATTATGATCGATCCAGTTTTTGGTGGCAGCCACTCCGTTGAGTTTTGCAGATTGGATGTACATATGACTGGTTGAATTCGACGGAGCTTCGATCACGAACTCTTTGCCATTCTCAAGCCGCAGCATCATTTTTCGAAACAATGGCGCTCCTAGCACATATTGTTGTGTGGCCGGACATACTGGGTAGAAGCCCATAGCCGAAAAAATGTACCAGGCTGATGTTTGGCCATTGTCTTCGTCGCCACAATAACCGTCAGGTGTTGCCTTGTACAACTCGTCCATCACACGACGTGTCCAATATTGCGTTTTCCACGGTTGACCAGCATAGTTATACAAATAAATCATATGCTGGATTGGTTGATTGCCGTGTGCATATTGACCCATATTCATAATCTGCATTTCACGAATTTCATGTATGACGCTTCGGTAATAGCTTTCATCGAAGACAGGAGGCATGACGAATACGGAATCAAGCATCCTTACAAACATTTCGTTTCCACCCATCAGGTTTTTTAATCCTTCCACATCATGAAATACGCTCCATGTATAATGCCAGCTGTTCCCCTCGGTAAAAGCATCGCCCCATTTGAATGGATTGAACGGTTTTTGAAACGTTCCATCCTTATTTTTACCACGCATCAATTTTGTTTCCTTGTCAAACAAGTTCCTGTAGTTCTGGGAGCGCCTTTCGTACAAGGAAATTTCCTCAGCAGGCCTCTTTAATGCCTTTGCCAACTGATAAATGGCGAAATCATCATAGGCGTATTCAAGTGTCCGGGCGGCATTTTCTCGAATTTGAACGTCATAAGGCACATAGCCCAACTCGTTATAATATTTAACTCCTGCGCGTCCAACTGCAGTGATTGGACCCTCGTTGTTTGCCCCTTTTATTAATGCTTGATACAACGTATTTATATCATATCCCCGAAGGCCTTTGACATACGCATCGGCAACTATAGATGCAGAATTATTTCCTATCATGGTATTTCGATAGCCAGGACTTGACCATTCAGGTAAAAATCCGCCCTCCTTAAATGCATTGATCAGTCCTTCCTGCATTTCTTTGCTTACAGATGGGAACATTAAGTTTAAAAATGGATACAATGCGCGAAAAGTATCCCAGAACCCGGTGCCTGCATATAGATACCCGGGAAGTACCTGCCCGTTATATGGACTATAATGAATGATTTTGCCATTAATATCTACTTCGTAATGTTTTTGCGGGAACTGTAAAGTTCGATACAGGCAAGAATAAAACGTTCGTCTTTGCTCAACCGTTCCACCTTCAATAGAAAGTCTGCTTAATTGTTTGTTCCAGGCAGCCTTCGCTTTTTTAGTGGTCTCATCAAAATTATCTTCACCGAGTTCTCGTTTGAGATTCAGTTCGGCTTGTTCAAAGCTGATAAAGGACGATGCGACTTTTAAGTGAATTTTTTCCCCCTTCTCAGTTTTGAATCCCACGACTGCACCCACATGAGTTCTGTTCATTTCAAGGGAGTCTTTTACAAGAACGCTATCATGCCATGTATATGAAAGTGTAAACGCCTTATCGGAATAAATAACGAAATAGTTTTTAAAATTCTGAGGTACTCCTCGATTATTACGGGTAGTGAAACCGATGATTTTATTTTCATCTGGTAAGATCTTCACAAAGGAGCCCCGGTCAAAGGCGTCGACCACAATGAACGAGCTATCGGACCTTGGAAAGGTGAATCTAAACTGGGCGGCTCTTTCCGTAGAGGACAACTCAGTAATAACATCTGCATCCGCCAGGTAAACATTATAATAATAGGGCTTCGCAATTTCGGCTTTGTGAGAAAACCAACTCGCACGTAACTCCTGTGTAAAGTTCAAGTGATGCGTTACAGGCATAATTGAAAATTGGCCATAATCATTCATCCACGGCGATGGCTGATGAGTTTGTTTAAATCCGCGGATTTTATCTGCACTATATTGATACGTCCAACCATTTCCCATGACATTTGTCTGAGGAGTCCAAAAATTCATTCCCCAAGGGACCGCTACCGCTGGATATGTATTGCCATTCGACAAACTCGGCTTTGAATCAGTTCCCATTAGTGGGTTCACCCATTCTACGGGATCATTGATGTCTGATGAAGACTGGGTAAAAGCCTGGTAAGCTAATACTACAACCAGGTACAAAAAAAGACAAAACCGAATCATTCGCAAAAACGTTTTAGCAACCAGTCATTAAAAAAGGCTTTTTCGCCTCCACCTTTTAGATACTCGTCTAAATCCGACCCAATATTAAAATATCTATCACGGATTTTCAAAAAATTAAGTTGAATTGCGCAAAAGGAAAACCGGAGATACCTCAACCTGGCTGCTCTTTTCCTTCAGTTCAATCTTACCTAATTGTTGCATCAGCAGCTGAATGGCGATCTTTGCAATCGCTTCTACAGGTTGTTGAATTGATGTAATTGCGGGTGAAAATAGCCTGAATATCTCATGATCATCGAAACAAACGATGGCAATATCCTTTGGTATGGAGAGACTAAGGCCTTTAATGCTTTCAAGACCGTAAACACCTAAATAGTTCGCGGCAAACATAATGGCCTCCGGCTTATTTCTCTTAATGAATGAACTGATGCTTTGCACAATCTCTTCTTCTGAGCTGTTATATTTAGTTTGCAATAATAGTCGTCTGTTAAAGGCAATCTTATTTTTCTTTAAGGTTTCTATATAACCCCTCTTCCTTTCCTGCATTTGAATTAAGGGAATATCGTTACACACAAAGCCAATTTTACGATAACCTTTTTCAATCAAATGCTTAACAGCCTGGGACACTCCTTCATAATTGTTTACGAGAACATATGGAATGCTTGTTCCTGAGAAATAACTATCCATCAATACAAGTGGCTTTTTATTTAAGGAAAGGTTTTCTATATCCTTTTCCAGGCCTTCAGTTGGTATGATAAGATAACCGTCAACATGGTACTGATACAACATACCTAGCAGTTCACGAGCCTTTTTCGGTTCGTTACCGGTACTGCAGTAAATAACTTTATACCCAAATCTCTCGGCTTCGCTTTCGATAATTCTTGCCAGGGAAGCAAAAAAATTTCCAGAAATTGTATCGACCACGAGGCCAATAATCTTCGACTTACCTGTTCGCAGACTGACTGCTATATTATTGGGCTGATAATTTTCCCTCTTTGCAATCTTTAATACTTTCTCAGAGAGTTTTGAACTTATGCGCATTTCTGTAGCTTTCCCATTAAGTACAAAAGATACGGTGGAAGGAGATGCGCCTGCCATCTTTGCAATATCTTTTAGTGATACTTTTTTCATTTGGGACTCTTTCTCATATGGATAAAATTGACACTAAGCTAAAATAAAAATGGTTGAATGCATAAAATACAAAACCCCGGACGATGCCGGGGTTCTAAATACAAAACTCTTAAATAACTATTTACTGAATTTCCACGTCAGCGCCGGCTTCTTTGAGCTTAGCCACCACGCCTTCAGCATCGGCCTTGCTCACACCTTCCTTGATTGGCTTTGGTGCTCCGTCTACCAGGTCTTTGGCTTCCTTCAGACCTAAACCAGTAATATCTTTTACGATTTTTACCACGTTAAGTTTGTTAGCGCCACCACTTTTCAGGATAACGTTGAAAGAAGTCTTTTCTTCTGCAGGAGCAGCACCGCTGCCAGCAGCAGGAGCAGCAACAGCAACTGCAGCAGCAGCTGGCTCAATGCCGTATTCTTCCTTCAAAATTTTTGCTAATTCGTTTACTTCTTTTACAGTTAGGTTTACTAACTGTTCAGCGAAAGCTTTTAAATCTGCCATGTTTGTAAATTTTTTCCCCCTTCATGTCCGATTTTTGGATCCGGAGGATGGTTTAAAAAAATTTGCCTTTATTTTCCCTCAGGCCTGGGAGATCATGTGATATTTATGATGTAAGATGTACAATGTGGATCTAGAATGAAAATGTTATGTAGCACCTCACATCTAACATCCCACACATTATTGAGCTCTTTCTTCAAGTGCTTGCACCAGGCTGGCCAATTTCCCACCGGCATTCAAGCCGCTGATGACATTTTTAGCCGGTGATTGCAATAAACCGATGATTTCGCCAATGAGATCCTGTTTGCTTTTCAAAGCGGTCAGTGTTTTTAACTGATCGTCGCCGGCAAAAACGTCACCATCAATAAAAGCTGCTTTCAACACAGGTTTTTCTCCATTGCTTTCCTTTCTGAATGTGCTGATGATTAACGCCGGCTCTTTTGCACTTTCAGAAAACAACAATGCGGTAACACCGTGCAACGATTCATATACATTAGAAAACCGGTCATTATTCAGGCCTTCCAATGCTTTTTTTATCAGGGTATTTTTAGCAACCTTCATCTCTACTTTTTTATCAAAACAAATACGCCTGAGTTTTGATACCTGAGCTACAGAAAGTGCTTCCGTATCGGTAACATAGAAGTTGTTGTATTGAGAGAATTTCTCTTTCAATACTTCAATGGCTTCGTTTTTTTCTTGCTTAGTCATAACAAATAATTGAATCTGCGAACAGATTAGTTCATGAGTGATTTAGTGTCAATAGAAATGCCTGGACTCATACTGCTTGCCATGAAGACACTTCTCAGATAAGTTCCTTTCGAAGACGAAGGTTTAGCCTTGATAATGGCATTGATCAGTTCATGACTGTTCGCTGCAATTTTATCAGGAGTAAAACTAACACGTCCGATCGAAGCATGAATTATTCCTGCCTTATCTACTTTGAAGGCAATCTTGCCGCCTTTTACTTCATTTACAGCCGCTGCAACATCATTTGTTACGGTACCCGTTTTAGGATTCGGCATGAGATTTCTTGGACCGAGTATCTTTCCCAGCTTTCCGATTCTCGGCATTACAGAAGGAGTCGCCACAATAACATCGATATCGACCCAACCACCCTCTATTTTTTGAACAAACTCATCGAGTCCGACATAATCGGCGCCAGCAGCTCGTGCTTCAGCTTCTTTCTCGGGTGTGCAGAGTACCAGCACTTTCTTGGTTTTACCGGTACCATGAGGTAAACTTACCGTTCCTCTGATAGCCTGATCGGCTTTCTTAGGGTCTACGCCCAGTCGGATATGAAGATCAACAGAAGCATCAAATTTTGTAGTGTTCACCTCCTTTACGAGTGAGGATGCTTCTTTTAAAGAGTAAGCTTTACTTTTATCAACCTTACCTTCAACTGCTTTTCTTTTTTTAGGAATTCCCATTGTCATTCAGTTTTTGAAAGTGATCATTAATTTTCCCAGGGTGCTTTACCATCAACAGTAATACCCATACTACGAGCTGTCCCAGCAACCATGCGCATAGCGCTGTCAACAGTAAAGCAATTAAGATCACTCATTTTGTCCTTGGCTATCGCCTCGACCTGTGACCAATTTACTTTCCCTACTTTGCTTCGATTAGGCTCTTTGGAACCGCTTTGCAGCTTAGCAGCTTCCAGCAACTGAACGGATGCAGGAGGAGTCTTGATAATAAAATCAAAAGACTTATCAGAATAAACAGTGATTAATACAGGGAGCACTTTTCCCATTTTGTCCTGTGTACGCGCGTTGAATTGCTTACAGAATTCCATGATGTTAATACCTTTGGAACCCAACGCAGGACCTACAGGGGGAGCCGGATTAGCCTGGCCGCCCTTTACCTGTAGCTTTACATAGCCGGTAATTTCTTTTGCCATTTTTTTCAATTTTTGGTGATAGCGTTCCACTCGAGGCGGAACTCCCAAATACCATGAATAAAGAACTATAATTTGGGGTTGCAAAGCTATGGAAGTTATGGTAATAAATGAAACTTTTTTTTCGATCGTTATTGGTCGGTTGATTTTGTCAAAAAATGAAGACCGGCCCTGATTTATCTGCTTCGAATTGGGCTTCGATTGATGTATCTAATCCCAAATTTCTTCGCGGTTTTTAGCATGCAGATTTCGGCTAATCACTGAGTTCTGATGAACTGACACTATTAAATAGATTTTTCGAAATTGAATTTTTCTCCGTAGCTTTTACATTAATTTATTTTTATCTGCGCATTAAAAAGAATTTTTCCCAACACTAAAAACAAATCACACTATGGCTAAAGCAAAGAAAAAGTCAGCAAAAAAAGCAGCTCCAAAAAAGGCAGCGAAAAAATCTGTAAAAAAAGCTGCGAAAAAAGCTGCACCTAAAAAAGCCAGTAATAAAAAAGCTGCGAAAAAAGGAGCTTCTAAAAAATCCGCTCCTAAAAAAGGCGCAAAGAAGGGAGCCGCAAAAAAAGGAGCTTCTAAAAAAGGAGCATCTAAGAAATCAGCTCCAAAAAAAGCAGCAAAGAAATCTTCGGGACGTAACAATACTTCATCAGGAAGAGGTGGTCGTGCCGGAAAAGGAAGCACAGAACCAAATTCGTCAAGTAACACCTCTATGCCGGTTAAGGAGCCGACTGTTTCAAATGAGGGCGGTTCAAATGATTCTTCTTCCAGGGATAACGGAAATATGTAGTGCTGTATAAAAATTCAAAAACCCTCTGTAAACAGGGGGTTTTTTTATGCTTTGAATGACACTGACGTCAATAAATAATTAACTGAGTTTCTCTACCTGCATATAGTTCAATTCTACCGGTGTAGACCGGCCGAAAATTTTTACTGTGACTTTCAATTTCTTTTTTTCATCATTTACTTCTTCGATAATTCCATTGAAATCATTAAATGGCCCTTCAATGATTTTAATCGTTTCGCCCACTATGAACGGCTCACTCATACTTACACCGCCCGCTTCGGCCATTTCATCCATTTTCCCTAACATCTTATTCACTTCAGTTTTACGCAAAGCGATTGGATCCTCTTTTCCAAGGAAATGGATAACGTTCGGAGTATTCTTTATTGCATCACGGAGATCGTCGGAGAGTTTTCCTTCACTAACCTCTATCATAACATAGCCGGGATAATAGTTTCTTTCACGCATGACTTTCTTGCCATTCTGCACTTTATAAACCTTTTCGACTGGCAAAAAAACCTGCTTGACCACTTCAACCCATCCTCCACGCGATATTTCTTTATCAAGATATTCCTTTACTTTCCGTTCTTTTCCGCTAACTACCCGCAACACGTACCACTTAGTTTCCTGTTGTTGTTGAACTTGATTTTCCATTATCCAAAAAATGAATAGATTAATTTCAAACCGGACTGCGCAACGAGGTCCATCGCCCAAACTATGCCGGTGATTACTAAGGTTGCAATCAATACTATTACAGTTGATTGTTGTAACTGACTCCACGTTGGCCAGCTCACTTTTTCTAATAATTCTCTATAGGACTCCCTGAAGTAAGTTGAAACTTTGTTCATGAAAACAATTTGAAAATTTGAAGATTTGAAAATTTGAGAATTTAAGAAAGTATTGAAAACAGAAATCGATCGTGATTTTCAAATCTTCAAATTCTCAAATTTTCAAATTAAACTGCACGGGCACTAGGATTCGAACCCAGATCGAAGGTTTTGGAGACCTCTATTCTACCATTGAACTATGCCCGTAGAAAGCTAAAAGCTATCCTGAAACGTTCAAGACAGCTTTTAGAAATTATAATGTAAAGATAATAATCTTTTGCTAAGCTGATGGGTGAAACCTCAGAGGCTTCATCATCATTATTTCAAAATCTCAGTAACCTGGCCCGCTCCGACTGTACGACCACCTTCCCGAATCGCAAATTTCAATCCCTTTTCCATCGCGATCGGTTGGATCAATTTCACGCTAAGATTTGTGTTATCGCCCGGCATAACCATCTCAGTTCCTGCAGGAAGTTCACATTCGCCCGTTACGTCAGTAGTCCTGAAATAAAACTGAGGACGATATTTATTGAAAAATGGTGTGTGACGGCCGCCTTCTTCTTTGCTCAACACATATACTTCACCTTTGAATTCAGTGTGCGGAGTGATCGATCCCGGCTTACAGAGAACCATACCGCGACGAATCTGTGTTTTTTCAATACCGCGAAGCAACAAACCTGCATTGTCTCCAGCTTCACCCTGATCTAAAAGTTTACGAAACATTTCAACGCCGGTTACTGTTGAAGCAAGAGGAGCTTCCATTAAACCCACAATCTCTACAGCTTCACCAACTTTAATACGTCCCCTTTCAATACGCCCCGTAGCAACTGTACCGCGACCCGTTATAGAGAACACGTCTTCCACTGACATCAGGAATGGCTGATCTACCGGACGAGGCGGTAACGGTATGTAGCTGTCTACGGCTTCCATAAGCTGGTCAATAGCTTTTATCCATTTTTCTTCGCCAGCCAAAGCTCCGGTGGCTGAACCCTGAATAATTGGAGTGTTATCTCCATCAAAACCGTATGATGTTAACAGCTCACGAATTTCCATTTCAACCAGCTCAAGCAACTCCGGATCATCAACAAGGTCAACCTTATTCATGAAAACGACAATCCGGGGCACACCAACCTGGCGGGCCAAAAGAATGTGTTCTTTTGTTTGAGGCATTGGTCCGTCGGTAGCAGCCACAACTAAAATAGCACCATCCATTTGAGCAGCACCGGTGATCATGTTTTTTACATAGTCAGCGTGGCCGGGACAGTCAACGTGTGCATAGTGACGATTAGCGGTCTGATACTCAACGTGCGCTGTGTTGATCGTTATACCTCTTTCCTTTTCCTCGGGAGCAGCATCAATTTCATCATACTTCTTCGCCGTTGCCATACCTCTTGAAGCTAGGATGCTGGTGATGGCAGCAGTCAAAGTAGTTTTACCGTGATCTACGTGACCGATGGTACCGACGTTAACATGGGGTTTGTCCCTTTTAAAAGTCTCTTTTGACATCGTTATCTGTTTTTAGTTGTGTTTTTACAATTATGTTTATGTTGTCCGCTCTGAAAGTCGATTTCAACTACCATCGCGACACCATTTCCTATCACCAATTGAAGCTGCAGAACTCAACGACTTCCGCTTGATTCGCGCTGCATTCGGCAGGATCCTGAGCCGTTGATGAGAATTGAACTCACGACCTCTTCCTTACCAAGGAAGTGCTCTA
>DAINQQ010000121.1:0-15924 GCA_036742645.1 Flavitalea sp. | reverse complement strand
CAACAGTTCCATAAGCTTCAATTCGGATATGGTTCTTTAAGACCTTCGTTCCTCCAATCAGCGAGGTCTTGCCCTGATCGCCAGTTTTAGTGTAAATCTTTATTGCCATGACTGTTGTGTTTTGAGTCGCGAGTTAAAAGTAGCAAGTCAGGAGCCAGAAGTCAGAATCCAAAAAAGAACCATAATAATTTAAGATTTTGCTTTCAGGTTAACAATTGCGTCAACCTTGGGTCAGGACAAGACACTGGCTTCTGACTTTTGGATCCTGAATTCTGAATTCTCTGCCGTCATTCCGCTCTTAGGACCTTATGCATGCAACGGCATTTCTGATCTGCGCTTATCGGTTTCTATCATTCCATCGCGCAATCGGACCACACGCCGTGCGTAATTGGCTATATCCTCTTCATGAGTTACAAGCACAACAGTATTTCCTCCTTCATGTATCTTATTGAAAATTTCCATGATCTCAACAGACGTTTTTGAATCAAGATTTCCGGTCGGTTCATCAGCCAGTATCAGGGAAGGGTTATTGACAAGTGCTCTTGCAATCGCGACTCTTTGACATTGACCGCCCGATAGCTCGTTTGGTTTGTGATGACTTCTATCCTCAAGTCCTACTTTTGTTACGACCTCCATCGCTACTTCTGTTCTTAATTTCCTGGTCATGCCGGCATAGACAAGTGGAAGCGCCACATTTTCCAGGGCCGTCAATCTTGGCAGAAGATTGAATTGTTGAAATACGAAACCGATCTCTTTGTTCCTGATATCAGCCAACGCATCATCGACCATCGTGCTTACATCATGACCGTTTAAGATATAAGTGCCCGCAGTAGGTGAATCCAGGCAGCCAAGGATATTCATCAAAGTGCTCTTTCCTGAACCAGAGGGTCCCATTAAGGCCACATATTCATTTTTCTGAATCTCCAGGCTGATTCCCTTTAATACCGAGATCGCCTGTTTGCCCATAAAATAACTCTTGCGGATATCTTCAAGATGTATGATAGGAGTCATGGTTTAAATTTTGTTACAGAACCTGTTTATCCTAGGTACGAAGTACGAGCGACGAAGGACGAAATTCTGAAGCGAAACTGTGTTAAGTGTATACTTCTACTCTCAATTTCTTTTGTTTTATACTTTTTTCCTACTTCGTACTTCCTAATTCATGCCTATTTTCTTATCACTTTCGGCACCTTGAAGAAAACCCCGTCCGTGGCTGGCGCGTTTTTTAATCCTTCTTCGCGGGAAATAGATCCCTGGATCTCATCCTCGCGAAAAACATTGGTGCCATCGCTCATATGCAATACCGGGTCAACACCGTCTGTATTCAATTCGTTGAGTTTGTCGATAAATGCGATCATCTTTTGAAGATCCGACTTGATTTCTTTTTTTTCGTCCTCGTTGAAATAGAGTCTTGCCAGGTTTGCAAGATTGTCTACCAGAGCATCATTTACTTCCATATCAACAAAAATAATTGTTTGCTGGTTAATCGCGGCATCCACAGACGGAAATCAATTCGGCCGTCAAAAAATAGCGGTCAATCATAACAGCCGTGCCGTTCACGGCCACAATCCGAAAAATAACTGCAATTGCTAACTGGAAACTGCTTCGGCCTTCAGTTATATAGGTAACCGCTTCCAGTTGCCATCTATAAACTATTCATATCTTCGCCCTCCTTATGCAAAAAAGTGGAAATAAAAAGGTTGTTATGAGCGGGATCCGATCCACCGGATTCCTTCATCTCGGTAATTATTTTGGCGCTATCAGGAATTATGTGCGCATGCAAGCCGAGTATGAATGTTATTTTATGGTGGCCGACCTTCATTCATTAACAACGCATCCTGAAACGAAGGAATTAAAAGCAAATGTACATCGCGTGCTCGCGGAGAATATTGCGTGTGGACTGGATCCTAACCAGGCAGCATTGTACTGCCAAAGCCACGTTCCGCAAACGGCTGAGTTGTACCTTCTATTAAATATGTTGGCTTACAAAGGTGAGTTGGAAAAAACGACCACCTTTAAGGATAAGGTTCGCTTGCATCCAGGTAACGTCAACGCGGGATTATTGACATATCCAGTTTTACAGGCTGCTGATATCCTGCTCCACAGGGCCTCATTAGTACCGGTTGGTAAAGACCAGGAACAGCATCTTGAAATGGCGCGGAATTTTGGAAATAGGTTCAATCACCGGTATGGTGAAGTTTTTCCAGAACCGTATGCGTTTAATTTTGGCGATGACCTGATAAAAGTGCCCAGCCTTGATGGAACTGGGAAAATGAGTAAGAGCGAGAACCAGTACGCAACGATATATTTATCTGACAGCGATGAAATGATACGTAAGAAAGTAATGAAGGCAAAAACGGATAGTGGCCCAACGCAACCAGATTCGGCAAAGCCAGATTACATTGAGAATATTTTTCTATTGATGTACCTGGTGAGTGAAAAGGGCACAATCAAAAAGTTCGAGTCTGATTTTAACGGATGCAGTATCCGTTATGGAGACATGAAGAAGCAATTGGCAGAAGATATGGTAAACTTCATTGCTCCAATCCGGGAAAGGGCGGAAAGCATAAGAAACGATGAACAGTATCTTAAGGTAATAATGGAACAGGGCGCGGCGAAAGCACGAAAAAGTGCTAACGCAACAATGGAATTGGTTCGAGGTGCGATGGGATTGGATTACTGAGATATTTACCCTGTTGATGGTCGATTTACCGTTACTTAGCTATAAATTGATAATTGAACCGCGAAAACAGATACTCTTACATGGCAAAAAACAAGAAACCAAAACATATAGCAGTTGCAGGAAATATCGGAGCCGGTAAAACTACACTCACAGAACTATTAAGTAAACATTATCGCTGGATACCTCAGTTTGAAGATGTGGATCACAATCCTTACCTGTTCGATTTCTATGATGATATGCCAAGATGGAGTTTCAATCTGCAGATTTATTTTTTGAATAACCGGTTGAATCAATTGCTGGAAATACAGCGCGGTACAGAAACTGTCGTACAAGACAGAACAATTTATGAAGATGCACACATCTTTGCTCCCAACCTTCATGAGATGGGACTAATGGGTAAAAGAGACTTTGATAATTACTTTCAATTTTTTGAAACGTTGAAGTCCATGGTGCAACCACCCGATCTGCTCATCTATTTGAAAGCATCAGTACCTACACTGGTGGCTCAAATCCAAAAGAGAGGAAGGGAGTATGAGGAAAATATCAGACTGGATTATCTAAAACGTCTCAACGATTTTTACAATAAATGGATCGAACATTACAAAGAAGGTCCATTACTTGTAATTGATATAGATAAGAATAAGTTCGCTGAAAACGATGAGCACCTGGGCGAAATTATACGCAGGGTGGACTCCCAATTGTACGGTCTGTTTTAACAGTTGTATGAGACTGCTTAAGCTACCTTCAATTTTGAAATCTCCTTCCCATTTTGTCTGGGTTATTTTCTTTTTGCAGTAGACGGGATGACTAATGTAAATCGATTCCGGATCCTCTTTAATACGCTATTTGATGACGGATTACCTCTACTAAAAGACTCAATTATTCAATGATACTTACTATATTCAACCAATTCCTCGAGAAGAAGCTCAACTTAATTTTTCCAGGCATCCTGTTGTAAGGTTTATCTGATATGAATTTCAAAAGCATTCCGAAGCTCTTACAAACCAATCTTCACTTTGTATGGGTGATTCTATTCTTCATCTTACATGGATATGCTCAATCTTATCAATTAGTCCCTTTGGAAGATCTGCTAATTCTAACATGCCAAATAACGATTGCCGGCATAATTTTCTTTGCACTGAGCACGCGATTTTTTCGAAGCAAAATAAAAGGGGGAATTTTCACTTCTGCCGTTCTTATTATTATTCTTTTTTTTGGTGCTTTCCAGGATTTTTTTCGAGATACAAAATTCCTATCGATACTCTCGTATTTGCGGCCACTAATCTTGATTTGCCTTATCCTGATTATAATTTTCTTTTTCTATTTAAAGAGGACAAGGTTGTCATTTAAGAAAACAATTGTTTATATAAACAGTCTATTTCTTGTTTATTTAATGATCGAAATAGTTACAATTTTCTTTTTGTCATCCTCTGCGTCGTCTGCTGATGGAAAGACCCTTCGTGAGTTTAAGTCTGCCCCGTGTGATAGTTGCAAAGCCCCATCCGTTTATCTGGTTGTAATGGATGAATACATGGGCGCCGAAGGGTTGAAAGAGTATTTTCATTATTCAAATTCGTCATTCGAAAATTTCCTGGATTCCAGGGAATTCAGGGTATTTAAAAATAGCAAGAGTAATTATCAGCGAACGCTTTTCTCAATGGCGTCCATATTGAACATGAGATATATTCCGGAGCTTAGTGAAGGAGAAATGGACGAACGCTATGCATATAACAAGGTGTTATCGTTACTAAGAAATAATGTTGTGTGTAATATATTTCAGCACAACGGTTATAAAACAATAAATCTTTCTCCATTCGAAATAAGAAATGCGCCTTCTGAAATTATTTCAACAGAGCTGCCTCAAAGAATTGAACTAATTGCCGCCCAGACAATGGTATACCGCATCGTGAAATATATGCCGGGGTGGCTGGCGGATCTGAAAATTATAGCACGTTCGAAGAAGGGCGAATTAACAATTGTTGACGCAAATGAATTGGCGATGAAAAGGGCGTTGACAATTGCAGAGGGCCAAGGTACATCGCCTGTATTTGCATACGTTCACCTCATGATGCCGCATCCCCCATTCGTATTTGATAGTTTAGGAAGAAAAACCGGTTTCTGGAGTCAAAATCTTTCGCCAGTTGAAACTGACAAAGCCTACTTCCAGTATCTGGTCTATACAAATCACCGAATTGAAAAATTTATTCAGCAATTGCAACAGGCGACCATGCATAAAGCAGTCATCGCCTTAATGAGTGATCATGGATATCGGGCCGCAGCTCAGAGCGACATACAACATGCCTACCAAACGCTTAATGCCATTTTCCTTCCAGATAGAAACTATGGACCCTGGTATGATGGGATGAGCAACGTAAATCAATTCAGAATGCTGTTGAATTCAGTATTTGGTCAGCGTCTTCCCTTACTGAAGGATTCTATCGTTTATCAAAGTGGATTGGACTAGGCAGGAATGAAATTATTATCTGTAGGCAGCAAACTCTTCCAATTTTTTCAGTTCATCCTGTATTTTGGTGACCCATTCATCCTGCAATTTGAAATCCCTGGAAAAATTTGTTTCCTGGTCATATTGACTCTGAAAAGTATGATGTTCTTTCATCACTGTTTCATAGATCGTATTAACATCTTTGCCAACCGTGCGGCTATTGAATTTATAAGCCTTTAAAAGCTTGTTGAGCTTCCGCGCGTGAATCTCTGCAATATCGAAATGACCTTGCTCATGAACGAGAATATAATCGTTTTTAATCCTGCCCCATGACAGGTTTTTGTCAAACCTGCATTTGATATTATATTTCAATCCAGTGTTTGTGTAGCCGAATTCAATGTTAATGCTACTACTCGTTAAGGCGGCATTGGTAGAGGTCTTATCAGGTTCAGCTTTGAAATCGTTCCAAGTCAGCTTACGCTCCGCATTCCACTCTATCAGGTTCGATTGTTTTGTAGAAAATAACATCATTAATGAAAGGGAAAGGATTTGAACTATCATATTCTGACTAAAATGATTTTTATAACATAAAGGTTGGCTTACAAGTTTAAATGATTTCTTAATAAATAAAAAACCCCGCATCTGCGGGGTTGGCAAGCCATCGCTGAGACCCTTAGGTGAATTAAACTCTGGGGGCTGCATCAAGTATTTCACTCGAAACACCCTTTGCATACTGTTCGAAGTTTTTAGTGAATTGTTTAGCCAGGAATTGAGCCTTTAAATCGTAAGCATGTTTATCGGCCCACGTATTTTTTGGATTTAACAGCGATGCGGGAACATTTGGGCAGCTGGTTGGTATTTGAAAACCAAAAACTTCATGTTTCTCAAAAGAAATTTTGTCAAGTTTACCGTCTAGTGCAGCCGAAATCATAGCCCTGGTATAAGATAATTTTATCCTGTTCCCAACGCCATACGGTCCGCCTGTCCACCCTGTATTGATTAGCCAAACCTTCACTCTATCCTTTCGAAGCTTATCTCCCAGCATTGCAGCGTACTTTCCCGGATGCAGGGGTAGGAAAGGAGCGCCAAAGCAGGCGCTGAAAGTCGATTTTGGTTCCGTAACTCCTGTTTCCGTCCCTGCGACTTTTGCTGTGTAACCCGAGATAAACTGGTACATCGCCTGGTCTGGGGATAGTCGGGATATGGGGGGAAGCACGCCATATGCATCACAGGTTAGAAAGAATATATTCTCAGGAATCTCGCCTATCGACGGTTCCACTGCGTTGCTTATATAATCTAATGGATAAGAAACCCTCGTGTTTTCTGTAATCGACTTATTCGCAAAATCAATTTTATTGGTGCCTGGAATAAAAGCGGTATTTTCCACAAGCGCACCGGATCGAATTGCCTGGTAAATCTCTGGTTCTTTATCTTCACTCAGATCGATGGTCTTGGCGTAACAGCCGCCTTCAAAATTGAATATATTGTTATTGGTCCAACCATGTTCGTCGTCACCAATGAGCATGCGGTCGGGATCTGCACTAAGTGTTGTTTTGCCTGTACCACTCAATCCAAAAAACAAGGCAGTGTCTCCGCGCTCTCCCATGTTGGCCGAACAGTGCATGCTCAGTACTCCATTAAGTTCTGGTAGAACATAATTTAGTACTGTAAAAATTCCTTTTTTTATTTCCCCGGTATATCCTGTACCTGCGATCAATATCACCTTGTGCTTGAAACTGATTACTGCGGCGTTATGTTGACGAATACCGCATTCTTGTGGATTAAGACGTAAGCCTGGTGCCGAAAGAATATGCCATTCGGGCTCGAAATTGTCAACTTCATCCTCCCCGGGCCTGATGAACATATTGTATGCAAACAAATTATTCTGCGGCTTTTCATTGATCACGCGGAGATTCAGCCGAAAGCGTTCATCCGCACATGCGTATGCATCACGGACCCAGATCTCGGGACGTTTGTTAAGATAGTCGGTTACATTTTTGAACACTACGTCAAAATAATTCTCAGCGAGCGGAATATTAAAGTCGTTCCAATTAAGGGTATCAGCGGTTATCGCATCCTTTACAATAAATTTATCTTTCGGACTGCGGCCCGTAAACTCCCCGGTGTTTATGACCAATGCTCCTGTATTATTAAGTACCCCTTCCCCCGTCCTAAGGGTATCTGCTATTAATTCATCTGAACTGAGCTGGTAGTGAATTGTGTGTGATGTTCGAAGACCTAATCTGACTAAATTATGGGTGGGGATAGAGATTGTAGGAACCGACATAAACTAACGATCGTTTGTTGGCCAACAAAGATAATTTTAAAATGTTTTAAAAACAAAGTAAAAACCGAGGAATTTTTTAAACATTTTCTATGAAAATGGCCTCTACGGTCGCGGGTTGTTTCCAGCAGATGTTTTGCTCGAACAGGGCCAGCAAAGAAATAGTAAGAATAAACGAAACGAATCTTCAGGAATCGCTTACATGTACACCAATTCATTAAGAGCCAGTTCTTGTCGCGGACATTCGGCATCCTTCCTAATCCCAATATTTTTTGGATAAATTGCACCCTTACAAATTTTTCATGAAGAATCTTCCCCTTAACCCCTCGATTTTTATTGAAAACCGGCAACGGTTCGTTCAAAAAATGCAAAAAAATTCGATTGCAATTTTTAACAGCAATGACGAACTTCCGACAAATGGCGACGCAATTCACAAATTCAAACAGAGTGCAGATCTGTACTGGCTAAGCGGAATTACACAGGAAGATTCAATGGTGATTTTATTTCCTGATAATCCTGATCCAAAATGTCGTGAAGTACTGGTTTTGGTAAGACCTAATGAACTGAAGGAAAAATGGGATGGCAAAAGATTACGTTCTGACGAAGCGAAGAAAATTTCCGGCATAGAAACGATTATGTGGCTTGATACTCTTGACGGAATGCTACAACCATGGATTCATTTGTCTGATACTATTTATCTCAATACAAACGAAAATGACCGGAAGTCAAACCTCGTGCCGGTAAGAGATTATCGTTACGCCGAAACAATGCAGAAACGTTACCCGCTTCATAATTACCAGCGGAGCGCGAGAATCATGAAGGATTTACGTGCGATAAAAACTTCGCACGAAATAGAAGTGGTTCAACAGGCGATCGATATCACACATAACACCTTCGAAAGATTGCTGGGTTTTATTCGGCCAGGAATTATGGAATACGAGATTGAAGCAGAGATTTTTCATTCGTTCTTAAGCCAACGATCCGAGGGCCCCGCTTATGGAACGATCATAGCCAGCGGAGACCGCGCTAGAACATTACACTATATATCGAATAATCAGGAATGCCGTGACGGGGAACTGGTGTTAATGGATTTCGGTGCGGAATACGGCGGTTACAATGCAGATTTGACCAGAACGGTTCCTGTAAACGGAAAATTCACGAGACGTCAAAAGCAGGTGTATAATGCCGGTTTGCATTTACATGATTATGCGAAAAGCCTTCTCAAACCCGGCATTACCATTGGCGACTACACTGAAAAGGTAGGAGAGGAAGCGACCGGAATGTTTCAAAAGATCGGGTTGTTAAAAAAGACGGATATCAAAAACGAAGACAAAGAAAATCGCGCATATCGCAAATATTTATATCATGGTATCTCTCATCATCTTGGGCTTGATGTGCATGATCTGGGTACACGGACAGAACCAATAAAAGCAGGTATGCTTTTCACGGTTGAGCCGGGGATATACATCCAGGAAGAGCAGATCGGCGTAAGAATTGAGAACAATGTATGGATAACAAGGTCGGGGAATAAAGACTTAATGGCAAAGATTCCAATTAAGGCGGAAGAGATAGAAACGATGATGAAAAGTCGACCGGCAACCGACGACCGGCGACCGAAGGACAGCCGATTGCAGGTGAAAGCATAATCTCCTTGTTCGAATGACGCCGTCATATATTTGGAAAGTCTAAGCTGACATGATAACAATCGTTGTTTGAAAGTTTGAAGTGATCATTCATTTTCAAATTTTCAAATTTTCAAATTTTCAATTAATGAAACAAATTCCCAATCTTTTTACATTGCTCAATCTTGTGTTTGGTTGCTTTGCTATTATTTTGATTCTTCAGACCGGTGAAACACTCGTTACCCAAAATGAGGGCACCTGGGTGGCGCAATTACCTGAAAAGATTTGGTGGGGATCAATCTGCATCGGCATTGCAGCTATTATTGATTTTCTTGATGGCTTTGTGGCAAAATTGTTCCGTGCTGAGTCGGAGATTGGAAAGCAGCTCGACTCTTTGGCCGACGTTGTGAGTTTTGGTGTTGCGCCCGGCCTGATATTATACCAGCTCTTAAGGATCAGTTATATTAGTGAAGAATCGGGATTAGACACGTCGTTTTGGGCTTTAGCCCCGGCTTTTTTATTCCCCTGTGCTGGCGCTTACAGGCTTGCGAGATTTAATATTGACAATACGCAGCGATATGGCTTCAGAGGTGTACCAATTCCGGCTGCGGGCCTTGTTGTTGCTTCTTTGCCGTTGATCCTGTTATATAATTATTTTGACCTGGTAACCGTGTTGCTAAACAAGTGGCTACTTTACGCAATCATAGTATTATTAAGTTTTCTGATGATCAGTAACTTGTCGCTCATGGCTTTGAAGTCTAAAGATTTTTCAGTGCGGAACAATCTACCTAAGATCATTCTTATTCTATCGGCAGTGGTCGCAGCAATTTTTCTCCAATGGCTTGCGGTACCAGTCATATTTATCCTTTACATCATACTATCTTTGGCCTTCAAAAATAAAATTGCATGACCTATTCTGTTCAGATTAAAGTAATGCCTTTAAAAGAACTATTGGATCCTCAAGGGAAGGCCGTTATGGGTGGCCTTCAAAATCTTGGATTGAACAATGTAAACGACGTGCGTATTGGCAAAAATATCAATCTCCAAATAGAAGCAAACAGCTCTGAACACGCAAAACAGATCGCCGAAGAAGCATCCAAAAAACTTCTAGCCAATCCCGTGATGGAATATTTTGAGATATCTGTGAATTAATAGGTACGATGTAAGATGTGTGATGTATCACATACCAGGTACGAAGCTATACTGACGATGTATAGCGCAAATTCGAAGTGTCTCCGTTGTATAAATAAAGGCTGACATATCCTGGTAACACATCGTACATCTTACATAATACATCCGACATCTGATAAGTACATCCCACATCTGACTCATGCTCTACATCGTTCCCACACCTATTGGCAATTTGCAGGACATTACAATTCGTGCTCTCGAAGTATTGAAAACTGTGGATCTTATATTGGCTGAAGACACCAGGACATCTGCGCGATTGTTAAATCACTACGAGATCACCAAACCACTTTCACCCTACCATCAACACAACGAACACCAGGTATTACAGCACTTAGTGAATCAGTTGTTGCAAGGAAAAACTGTTGCCCTGGTTTCTGATGCGGGTACACCCGGGATTTCGGACCCTGCTTTTTTATTAGTTAGAGAATGTATCAAAGTCGGTATTCGAGTAGAATGCTTACCCGGTGCAACTGCGTTTGTGCCTGCATTGGTAAATAGTGGACTTCCTTCTAATCGCTTTGCATTCGAGGGCTTCCTTCCCTTAAAGAAGGGTCGTCAAACTCTTTTCAAAAAGCTGGCAGAAGATGAACGGACACTGATCTTTTATGAATCTCCTGTAAGGTTGATAAGAACACTGGAGGATTTAAGTGAATATTTCGGCGCTTCGAGATTATGCAGCGTCAGCAGGGAATTAAGTAAAATGTTTGAAGAAAATATCAGGGGTACTTTGCAGGAAGTGTGTCATCACTTCAAAGAAAAGCCAGCAAAAGGTGAAATTGTAATTATTGTTGCCGGTAAAAACTAATTTTAAGATTTTCTTCTCATAGAAAGGTTTCATTTTTGTAAACTAACATCAAACAGTTTTTATGAGACAACTTTTTTCTGCGTTTCTGGCTTTATTGTTAATTATAACCGTTTCAACGTCTGTTGCACAAGTGCGAAAAATTCCTTCTGAAGTTACAGAGGCTTTCAAGGAAAAGTATCCCAATGCAACTCACGTCGAATGGCGCGACAAATTGAGCAACTTTTCAGCTGCATTTGAATCGGAGAATATTAATTATGAAGCAAGGTTCAATAGCAAAGGTGAATGGCAGCTTACAGAAAATGAAATAGAAGAGAGTGATCTTCCCGAACTTGTAAAGGACGGCTTTGATAAGAGCAAATATGCTGATTGGGAAATCGGGATAATTCATAAGATCGAGTTGGCTGATGGTTCGTTCCAGTACCGGATTGAAGCAATAAAAAATGATGTCGTAAAGAAAAATTTATCCTTCAACGGTGACGGACGGTTGATAAAGGACCGGATTACCATCTAATAACAACCCAGTTTTATTTTGAAACCTTTTCTTTCGAAAAGGTTTTTTCTTTTTATATGTAATCATGGTTTCTTTTTTTTCTGTTGTATTTTGCGAAAATTTAGCGAGTGGTTCTAAAACTGTAGGGTCTTTTATATGAAAAAATATGTAGCATTTTTCTTACCGTCCCTTTTAACAAGTTTGTTAATCCAGGCACAGACTGACAAATGGCAACAGCGTGTAAAGTATGTGATGGAAATCAATATGGACGTAAACACCAACCGGTTCACCGGCAAGCAGAAATTGGAGTACACAAATAATTCTCCCGATACGCTGAAAAAGGTTTTTTATCACCTGCATTGGAATGCTTTTCAGCCAAACAGTATGATGGATGTTCGAAGCCAGGAGCTAGGAAAAACAAAAATAAATGGAAGTCCGGATTGGGACAGAAGGGTAAAGGATCGCATCTCGCAGCTGAAGGAAGATGAGATAGGATATCAGAAGATCATATCATTTAACGCGAACGGTACACCCCAAAAATTCATTGTCCATGAGACGATCCTCGAAGTTATATTGAACCGACCGATTCTTCCGAAATCAAAAGCTGTCTTTGATATGGAATTTGAAACGCAGGTTCCTGTTCAGATTAGGCGAAGCGGCCGGGATGCAGCCAATGGAGTGCGGTATTCCATGAGCCAGTGGTATCCGAAATTGTGTGAATATGATGCTGAAGGCTGGCATCCTACGCCCTATATTGCACGCGAATTTTATGGGGTATGGGGTGACTTTGATGTAAAAATCAGTATTGACAAAAATTATATACTTGGAGGAACGGGCTATTTGCAAAACACTAATGAAATCGGATATGGTTATGAACTGGCAGGTGCCAATGTAAAGCGTCCTAATACGAGAAAATTAACCTGGCACTTTTTAGCTCCGAACGTTCACGATTTTGTTTGGGCCGCTGATCCCGATTACAAACATTTGAAGACTCAGATCTCCAGCGGACCTACCATCCATATTTTATATCGTGGGGTTCAAAAGTCGGCGGTTAATGATTCTGCATGGAAACAAATTCTCGATTTTTGTATTAAGGTCTGGCCGTTTCTTGAAAAACAATATGGCCAGTACCCGTATAAACAATACTCGTTTATTGAAGGTGGTGATGGCGGTATGGAATATCCTATGGCTACGTTGATAAACAGCGGTGATCTCGGAAGTGCTTCTCATGAATTAATGCATTCCTGGTTCCAAGGCATCCTGGCAAATAATGAATCAATCTATCCCTGGTTAGACGAAGGGTTTAGTAATTGGTCGCAAAGCTATGTTCTCGACAATTATATTCAACAACTTCCGAAAGAGCACGAAACCCGGAAATTTTACGAGAAAAAATTTGAGGGTTTACCTTATCCTATTAAAGGGAACTACGATCTGTATTTTTCCCTGGCGAAAAGTGGTAAAGAAGAGCCACTTACTACCCACGCAGATCATTTTGAATCATACTTTGCGTCTGGTGCAGGCGCCTATTACAAAGGCGCCGTTTTCATAGAACAGTTATCCTACATAGTGGGAAAGGAAACCAGAGATAAAATTTTACTTGAGTATTATCGGCGATGGCGTTTCAAGCATCCGACCGCGGAAGATTTCATTTCTGTAGCCGAGAAACAGAGTAACATGAAACTTGACTGGTACAAAGAATACTGGATCAACACAACCAAAACCATTGACTATGGAATTGATAGCTTATGGGAAGAAGGTGGCAAATCCAAAATACGACTGAAACGAATCGGTAAAATGCCGATGCCTGTAGATCTTCTCATCGAGTACAAAGATGGAAGTAAGCAGATTGCTTACATTCCGATGTACCTGATGTTTGGTGCAAAGCCGGTGGAGGATCCCAATGTGGCAAGAACTGTGTATGAATCATGGAAATGGACACATCCAACATATACGATAGAAGTGCCCAGGAAACTTTCGGAAATGAGAACAATGGAGATAGACGCTTCTCAAAGAATGGCCGATATAGAACGAAGAAACAATAAACTCGATATACCCTGGTAAAACAAAAAGCTGCTCTTACGGGAGCAGCTTTTTTGATAAGGTTAAATGATCAGTGGTTGCCAGGCCATAGGAAAGTTTAATGGTCAATGCTATTTGATTAGCGTTACTGAGGCAAAGATATATCGATGATCGGGCTCAACAATACCACGATGTGGTAATTTTTAATGTTATTGGCGAGTAGTTGTTAATTGATTTAACAGTTATCTTCCAAAAAATTTATTAATCGCTTCAACACGATTGTTCACGTGCAGCTTCTCATAGATATGATACACATGCTTGCGTACCGTTTCCTGGCTGATAAATAAAGTCGCGGCGATTTCTTTATACAGCAAGCCTTTTGCAAGATGTTCCAGGATCTCCTTTTCACGGTTTGAAAGTTTATTAAGTTCCGGTAGCTCTGCAGCGGCTTCTACTGGTTTGTTTCTGAACGCAGCTACAACTTTACGTGCAATCTGGCTCGTCATAGGTGCACCGCCTTCCTGCAATTCTTTAATAGCCTCAAGAAGTTTTTGAGGAGCCGTTTTCTTCAAAATATAGCCGCTTGCTCCGGCACTCAGTGCTTCGAATATCTTTTCATCATCCTCATACACTGTACACATCATAAACAATATTTCAGGATTGTCTACTTTCATACGTCTTACGCAATCAATACCACTATCACCCTCACCCAGATTGATGTCCATTAACACGACGTTGGGGCGCAAAAGCGGAATTTTATGAATAGCGTCCTCTGCGGTTTCGAAGGCTGCCAGAAGCTTATAGCCATCTGACATAATGATGATCTGCTCCAAAGCAGACCGGATGTCTTTGTTATCATCCACAATACATACTGTTATATCCATCGCACAAAGGTGAAGTGTTCCAGTAAATAAAAGAATACCACTTTGTGGTATATTCCGGTGAGAAAACACTTATTTTTTCGTGTTGGAAGAAAAAATTTATGGGGATAAACCTGGCTGAATTTGAAAGAATTGAGGAACTGTTAACTATTCAACAAACAGGATATACTTCTCCCGGAAGTACTCTTCCCGGAACAGTTCATAAATTTCAATACTTAGCGGCTTTGTATTGCTTTCAGCGATCTCTTTTACGAGGTTCCCCCCTTTGAGGCAAATAAGACCGTGAGTTGATTGTTCCTCTTCCCTTTCACCGTTTGGAGTAACAGGTGATATATTTCGAATTGAAGGTTTTTTTTTCAGAAGGGGTTTACTCCAGAATAATAAATCCTTCAACGGCGCAACCGCTCTGGACACTGCGCTGTCAAATTTTCTGTTTTTGATCTCTTCAGCCCGGATATGCTGTGTGCTTACATTGTTTAGATTTAGCGACTCCTTAATTCCATTGACGACTTTGATTTTTTTGCCAATACTATCTACAAGGTGAAATTGCACCTCGGGGAAAAAGATGGCGAGTGGTATACCTGGAAATCCGCCACCCGTGCCTATATCGATGACTTCCATACCCGGCTTCCACTCAAATACCGCTGCGATGCTAAGAGAATGCAGCACATGTTTTTCGTACAAACTATCAATATCCTTACGGGAGATTACATTGATCTTGCTGTTCCAGTCGCTGTACAAGTCCGGTAATGCACTAAACTGCTCTACTTGTCGCGGGGTAAAATCTGTGAAGTAATTCGTGATCAGTTCCAGGTTTTTTGCGGCTTTCTCCATAATGCAGGTGCAAAGATGCAATAATAGATAAACATCCAGATATCGAACAGTATCCACCAACTGAAAAGGTCGGCTTCATTCAATTTTTTCATGGCTTTATTGTAGATATAAGACTGCGATAAAAATCTCAAGGCAAAAACACCCACCACAATTCGCCAATCATAAAATATAAGTGACGTAACGAAAAGAGGGTAATATAGAAACTGGCTGATTGAATAGACACCGAGCATAAACTTATGTTTAGGCTTATAGTATTTGCCAGTTGTAAAATGCCGGTTCTTCTGCCGGATCCACTGGCCAAAAGTTTTTTTTGCTTCTGATAATGTAAAAGCCTCCGGATCGATTACCACCCGTGTATTATCTTTATTCGCCACGAGATTTATAAAGAGGTCATCATCCCCGCCGGGCACATGGTTCATAGACGAGAAGCCCTTATTGTTGAAGAAAAGTGTTTTCTTATAGGATAAGTTTCGGCCCACACCCATAAAAGGCTGACCGGCGAGAGCAAGCGAGAGATATTGTAATGCCGAATGAAAGGTTTCGAAACGTATGATCTTGTTTAGGAATCCTGGTTGTTTGTGATAAGCTCCATACCCAATCACAACCTCGGTTTGCTCGTCGTATCCGTCCTGCATTTTATGCATCCAGAATTCAGAAGCGGGTACGCAATCA
>DAINQQ010000120.1:5252-15947 GCA_036742645.1 Flavitalea sp. | reverse complement strand
TAAGTTGTGTATGGAGATCATCTTTGTGAAGACGCTGGAATTCGCGGCTAGACTCTCTTAAAGAAAAAAACAAATCCTGGCACCTTTTGAAATAGGATACGATCAATAAAGGAGGTGACGTTCAGAATTATAATTAGGCCATTACAATGTCCTGACGAACTGGAATATCCCCATCATTGGCTATCAAATATGAGTAACTTTCTTTCAGCCCTTTCTGTCCGCTGTTTGTATATACAAGGATTTTTTTACCATCGGTTCTTACATTTACTACGCCAAAAGCAGCTCTGCTAAAACCAAAAAACTGTTTTTTTGGATTGGCCGTTAATTTCGCCAGGCCTTCCATTTTAAAAAAGGCAACCAGTTCAGTAACAAAAATTAATGGACGGTCTATTCTTGAATGTTTCCCCAAGGCACCCATTAAGGTGGCTCTTGGATGAATATATTCCTTCATTTCACTCTCGTCGCCAGATGAGACAACCGAAACCAATGGTTTGACTGCCTCAAAAAAACGGTTCGAAAAATCAGCAGAACCGTGATGAGGAACCTTTAAAATCTCGGACTGTATCGGGGTTCCGGCCTGATTTCTTACCAGTATCTCCTCAGCTTCCTCATTCAGATCGCCGGCAAAAATAAAGCTGACATTTCCATATTTTAACCTAAGAATTACGGAATGACCATTGATTGTATGAGATGCCGAAAATGAACCTGTAGGAGTTGCGGTCTCATCCTCATTTACGATCCCCACAACCGATTTACGCGGTTCTCGCAAAAACTTCAGCGCTGGCTTATTGTTTACTTTTTCTATAATGGGCCCCAAAACCTGCGTCTCAATGTTTTCTGATTCAAGAAAATCAAAATCGCCATCACTTGTGTGATCAAGCCTTTTCATGATAAGGTTGCCGTGGCGGTCCTGATATTCCTTCAATGTTTTTTTCCATGATTTGAAAGGAGCATTCATTTCTTGATTTTCAACCTCAAACAGGTCATCTTCCAAACCAGTGAGAAAGAGTTCGCCGCCGACTTTACTAGTTCTGCCCAGCAGCTCTGTATCTTTTCTCGTTGTTCCATCCGGTTTTTTACCCGGACGCTTAACAATTCCATTATGATATACTCTTTTAGGATCGATGAATAGCCTCTTCTTTGGATTTACGTTGGATTCGGATTTTAGAATTTCCGGTAACCCTTCAAAATGATCCGCATCTCCATGTGAGACAATAATACATTCTATTTCTTTTGGATTCTCAAGAGATGATCCGGAATATCTTGCTGCCAGGAAGCGTGCAAACAACTGGTTTTCGCCACCATCTAATAGCAGCACTTTTCCCTTAGGTGTTTGAATAACACAACCATCACCCTGCTGTACATCAACAAACCAAACCATCAATACATCTTTGTCAGCGATGGGTTTTATCATATCAGTTAAAGCAGGGCGTCCACCACTGGCCTTTAAAATAAATCCCTCGGTTGCAACCGGCAAAATGCTTCCATCAGGCTGTTCTTTGAAATCTCTAAAAGCAATTTTAATATGTGCAGCCGTCGTTTCAATCACTTCTACTTCATCTCCCCATGCGAGCACTATTTTTAGATTTGCAATTGTCTTTTGGGGCTTCTTGTAGACCTTTACCAGGTCTATGGCAATAAAATGGGTGATCATGTTTAACAGTTTACGGGTTATGAAATGGGGGAAAACTAAACTGTTGAAATGTAATCTTTCAATTTAATATCACAATACCACTTTGTGGGTATTCAGTAAATCAATTGATAGGATCTTCGATCTTTGAAGTGATTACACGCGCACGGACGGTTTTGAATTTCCCCGGGCAAAAAACCGAAAGAGCAGATTTTGATTTGATTTTGCAGTCAATTTTTCCAATAAGGCAGAAGAAAATATTAACATGCTCCGCTTTTTACAGACCATGCAATACCATATTGGCTGAACCCATCCTAAAATTAATAGCTAAATATAATCTCGCAGTGATACAACCCTTACCTTGGTTGTTCGAACTCAGAAACGTCTGTGCTTTGTAACTGCTTCTGCATTGTAAGGAAATCAAACGCATTCCATCCCTCTACCAATTTCCCATCTCTAAATTTAGCGACTGTAAGGCCGTTGAAAGTTACTTTTTTCCCATCGCTGGTAGTAGCGTTCACGGTACAATGTGCTGCTTCCGCATCATCGGTTGTAATGATTGGCTCGATCTCTACATTCACGGACGGAAAACCCTGCCGAAAATTTTCATAAAATGGATGGAAAGCTTGTGGGCCATGCTTTTCACTCTCTATTTCAAGACCATGAATAACTGCATTTTCATCCATCAGCTCATCAATCTTCGACTTATTCGCATTGTTCCAGACTTCATCATACCAGTGTTGCAATTTTGTTTGTGCCATTGAAGATGTTTTAATATGTGAATACAAAAAGAAGTGGCCCTATTGATTTTGCTGAGGGAAAGACCATAGCTGTTCTGCGTACGAGCTGGATTTACATTAGTAACCCTTCCTCTGATTTTGAAACACAATTTAAATTGTTTGCGCCTCATTAAGCGAAACTTTATCGGTTTTCCTGCCATAAGCTATCGTCGTCCTGTAAATTGCGGTTTGGGTTAGCAATCATCACCCAGACGGCTAAACAGTTGCGGTATCATCGTGCCAGGGGAATCACATCGTTGAAATAGCAAAAAAGCTTTCTCGCAAAGTCATCAATACTGTAAAGGATGTACCGGGGGCCTTGTCTCGTCCTGCTCTTGTCGCGAATCAAGTTTTGACTAGCTCATTAAACTAGTTGCATTTTATGAGGTGCAATAACTTATCTTGTTCCTGATCCCCCTACCTAACTTTTTTCCATGCCCTTTCCTGTCCCATTTATTTTAAACTCTAAACTTACTGCAATGAAAAAACTTCAATTTCTCCTGTTGTTGCTGCCGCTTGCGTCCGCCAGCCAAACAAAAAATGTGGTTAGCGCTTTCCGTGTATTTCCAAAAATTGACAAGTCAGCCGAATTTGAAAAAGCATTCACAGCACATGCCCAAAAGTATCATACTGGTGATTGGACGTGGCGTGTTTTTGAAATTCAATCCGGTCCTGATGCCGGAGGCTTTCAGGTAAATGAAGGACCGCTTACGTGGGAACAGTTTGATAAGAGAGGCGACCTCGGTGCCGCCCATACGGCAGATTGGGCAAAGAATGTGATGCCTTACACAGCCGACAGGGGCACGTCAACATATGGCGAATTCAGCGAAGAATTGAGCACCGTAAAATTAACTGACTATGCAGATAAGATCATAATTAACCATGTATATCCAAAACCAGGAATGATTTTGAAGGTAGAGGAAATGACAAAAAAAATGAAGGTTGTTTGGACTGAAGGAAAAGAAAGTGTGGCGGTTTATCGGGCGAGCTATTCGGGAGATCCACAATTTCTCGTAGTAACAAGATTGAAGGATGGCCTCAAAGAACTTGGCGCAGATTTCCGTAAACCTTTTCCTGAGCGTTATGCAGCGGCAAATGGGCCGAATTCCTGGACAGACTATTTAAAGGACTATGCCTATGCTGTAGAAAAGCGATGGAGCGAATTATTGTTCTATCGTGCTGATCTAGGTTCTAAATGAGAAGCAAGCCTAACCCCCGCAAAGAAGGAGTAATGCTCCTTCTTTTTTATTTCCGAACCAGCATCTTTTGACTCCGAGTCCTCGCAGAATTGATCACGCAAGAGAGGGGTCATGGAATGATTTGGAGAAAATTGGTATAAAACTATACTTCTAAAAATATGAACTTCTTTCCCGAAAGCTGGCCATCTAACTCCGATGCATTGATTGCAGCCCCAAAGCATCACAAACTTTTATTCGAAAATGAATTTGTGCGTGTCCTCGACACAAATATTGCTCCCGGCGAAAAGACACCTGCGCATACGCATCAATATCCTGCATCACTATATATTTAAGCTGGAGTGATTTTATCCGGTATGATGGAAACGGAAATGTGATAGTGGATGTAAGAAAGATATCAAAAACCCCCGCCCCTCACTCAGCCTTATGGACCGGACCGCTGCCAGTGCATTCCTTAGAGAATATTGGTGAAACGGATCTGCATGTGATTAGTGTCGAAATTAAGATGCCTACTAAAATCCAGGAAAATCCGATGTAAGGCTTTTTTAGCCGGAATGAAAACGGAAACGATGTCAAAGTAAGCGTAACCGAAAGCGTAAGACCTTGCACTGTTTGAATTACTTGACGATGATGGATTTTTCATTATGATGTAAAAAATGTTCTATTGAGCAGTATCTTGCAAATCAATCAACAATTGTTATTGTGTACCTGCTGTGTTTTTCTTTTCTGGCATGCCGATAGAAAAATTAACCACAAACGTGCACAGAGGTTAGGAAGGGAGGACCACAGAGAGGGTTCTGAGTTAAGCAAATAGCAAATACAGAGATCAGTAAACTGAATAACAAATAAAGATCATGCTCAATCGAAGACAGGTATTAAAAATGACAGGCGCATCCGCGGCTGCGCTCGCGGTTCCTTTCGGAAACAGTCTTGCAACTGAATCGAAACAATCTGCCTCAGACTTCAAGCTTTGTCTTAACATGTCAACGCTTCGCGGACATAAGCTCGGATTTATCAAAGAGCTGGAGGTCGCTTCCAAAGCAGGATTCAGACACGCAGAAATCTGGATCGACTCGCTGCAACAATACCTTAATTCAGGAGGTACTATTAAAGAGGCAAAAAATCGAATGGACTCACTCGGTATAACAGCCGAAGATGCCATCGGCTTTGCCAGGTGGATAGTCGATGACGATGCAATAAGGAGGCAGGGAATAGAACAACTTAAAAAAGAAATGGATATACTTGCACAGATCGGATGCAAACGTATAGCCGCTCCTCCCGCGGGTGCCACTGATACACCGGGACTTGATCTCAAAAAAGCCGCAGAAAGATATCGTGTACTACTTGAACTGGGTGACCAGACCGGTGTAGTACCTCAACTTGAAATGTGGGGATTTTCAAAAAATTTAAGTCGCGCCAGTGAAGTAATGTATGTGGCGATGGAAAGTGGGCATCCATCGGCGCGGGTGCTACTCGATACTTATCATTTGTATAAGGGAGGATCCCCAATTGAAACACTGTCCCTCATAGGGAAACCGGCGATGGAGTTGATACACATTAATGACTATCCTTCCATCAATCGTGAAACAATCACTGATGCTGACCGCGTTCATCCCGGGGATGGCATCGGACCGGTCAAACAAATATTGAAGCTTTTAAAGAAATCCGACCAGCCGTTGATCCTCTCAGAAGAAGTATTCAATAAAAACTACTATGCACAGGATCCGCTGGAAGTAGCAAAAACGGCGATGACAAAAATGAAGAAAGTGATTGAGGGCGTCTGAGCCTGCAACAGAATTCCTGTCCTTCAGTTTGAAGTCTTTGCGAGCGCTTCTTAGAATTGCGAGACGTGTTTCACATTATTGTTTTCATCCAGGATGATTTACTCCTCTGGGATCAAAGAAATTTTCCTGCTCTACAATTTTTCCGGATTGACGCAAATGTACAATGGATTGACGCATTCTTACTATGATATAACATTCGGTCCCTTTTTAAATTTCCTCAATTCCTCTTTTAATAGAAAAGATTCCGAATTGCCGTGTTTGTACTAAATGATTTTCCGTGGTCGATTAATCGAGTTTGCAAGGTAGTTCGATGCCTGTCACTTCGAAATATAAATTTTGCAGTTTATGTACAAATTTAATTCTCTGTGGTAGCGTAACTCTATCTTCGAACTCCTTCACAAAATGAACTTCATAAAATACCTGGTCTTCATAATAAACCTTGTAAACAAATACATGCTGCAGAGCCCAACCTCCCGGCTCATCAAGGCTTTCAAACCCAGCTTTTATTAATACTTCTTCTGTGACAAGAACAGGTTTAATTTTATCCAATAGCTGCGGTTCTGAAAGTATTTCGGAGAAAAGGTCTTGAGAAAGAACAAAATTTTTCCCATTCATCGACAAGGCATTCCCTACCCTGATTTCATTGATTGGCAGCATTGTCTAAAGATACCCATTTCTAATTCTATCCAAGGAACCAGCTCGGCATGATGCCGGAAAGCTAACTCATGAGCAAACGCTATTACTGCGGAAACTAAAAAAGACATGAAATAACGTCTCGAATTTAGGTGACATTGGAACAACAACTTCAAAGTGCTATGCTCGAGCCGGCGTTATTCACGCATGAAGCCCATACAAGACTGGCCAGCGTATATATGGAACTATCTCGCGTATATTTTCAAATCCGAAAAATCGAAAAATGCTTTTTTTATAGCCGAAGCTACTGCCATTGATGTCGAAAAATGTTGAAAGCACTAAGAACGCTAAAAGAAACGCTTCCTTCTTTATCGATATGGCGTCAATATAGTAGGATGCGGGTGTCAATTAGCTAGCTTTATCGTTACGTTGATCTTAATCAACAGCTGCCACAGTCGTCATCTACGTTATTACACACAAACTGTCTTAATTTTTCCACATTTTGTTGCCGAATAATTACCAGTGCCCGTGGTGGATATCCTCAACCGCCGGTTGGAAATCCATTTATTAAATTTTTCAAACAATCGTCATCACTTTCGGCAGTATCAAAAAAATTGGGGAATTGCTTATGTCATTCCCTGATAGAAGGGTTAAAAATTTAACCATCGCTAAAATATTGGTTGTAGTATTTCTACCACACTTCTCCTACATGCAATCAGTACAGATCCTACGTAATTCTACCGATAACTTTATGAACAGATTGATTGCCATCCTGCCTTTAATAAGTTTTACGAAAATGAAACAGCGTAGAATTCCCATTTGTAAAAAGGCGTATTATTGGTCAGACATGTTGAATCTGCCAGTAGTTATAGTTTCTGAAATCGGAATTTCTAAACCGCAATTAAACCATGTTGCTTTATCGGAGTCTAGTTTTTATCTTGGGGTCTTATCTCTTTCGCGGTAGTCCAAGCGCACAGCCCGGCATGAATTTTTTATATAAAATTTTTGAACGGGTCTGACAGTGGCCAGACAGTAAACCATTAAGCTAGCAAACGCGTCTATCCAACGGCTTCGATATACCGACCCTCTTAAAACTACACACTATGAAGCATATTCTACTCTTTGTCGCCACCTCCCTATTATTCACATCATGCAGTAAGACCCAAGAACTCAGCCAGGAAGAACAGGAACGAAAAGAACCATTAAAGGAAAACCAGATTATTGAGAACGAAGCGGGAGGATTGAATTTTTTTTTACATACCAATGGGGCCAAAATTTCGGTAAATATATATCATGGAACTACTGAGGTGCCGGTTTATGAAAGAACTCAATATTACCATTACAGTGTCATTGTCGATGATCTGCAGGAGAATACAGAATACATTATCGAACTTCAATATCACTCCGTTGCGGCCTCCGGAACTTTTGATCTTATGGTTGAAGGTTTTACTGCCCTGCCGACTACAAAGAATTTTTGGATAAGAGGCATTCCAATAAGCGTAAGCGATGCGGGAACAACAAAGAAATTTTTTAAGATGCACAGAGGTGTTGTTCGATACACATTCACTCCATATTGAGATCGTTGACAGGCTACAACATTGTCATTATAAAAGAAGATATTTTTCAAGAAGCTCGAATGTGTTGAAAGCTACCAACGGTCGGAATCAGAGCAGGCAGGCCACGTCTTTATGACGTGGTATGCCTTTCCGTAGTCTCTACAAAGACTGGTTTGTAAAAATATTCCTGATGTCGTTTACAAATTGAAGGAAGTCGGAAATTATTCGGTTTTTTCTTTTTCTTCTTTCAATTGCATTTCCACAATATCAGCATTTACTCTCTCCCTTTTCAATCCAACTCGTACGAAGCCAAACAAACTCATATAGATATTGGCGATCCACACCAGGGCAAAACCTCCGGTAAGATAGCCGCGCCAATCGGGATATAGGAGTTGATATTTTGTGATGATCAAAAAGGCGATGGTCACATAGTGGCTAAAGCAATATTCGCAGGTAAAAAGATAAAAGAATTTACGCTCCCATATCGTTTTGCTGGCTTTGGATTTGTTGACACAAAATTCTCGTGGTTCTTTGAATACATCTTCATGAGTAACTGACCATGCAATGCACGCTACGGGTAATGCAAGTAGGAAAAGATAGGCGACTTGTTGTGACAAGGGCATGGTAAGAATTATGGGTAAATATATGATTTTAGGCTGTGCGATCGTGAAAACTGGTAGCCACGAATTGCCACGAAACGATTCGTGGCCGTTCATGCAATTCTGTACAACAAGAACATGCCTTTGTTTTCCTTCGCCACGAATTACACGAATTATCACGAATTAATTGGTGGCAATTCGTGTAATTCGTGTCAAGACTTCCTGATTTGGATGTTGTCTCCATAAATCATCTCTTCCAAGACGCTGGAATTCGTGCGCAAAAGCCGACGAGGCAATTGCATATTGCTGAGACATAATGTATTCGCTTTCCTTAAACCCCTGAATCGATTAATTTTTGAGCCGTCTTGTTTTATCAAAATCTGATTTCTATCTTGAGCTATATTTCGTTCGCGGTAAGCCACACAGAAAACCATTAAGCTGATAATTCCATCTATCCAGGTGCTTCGCATACGATCCTCTTAAACCGCACACTATGAAGCATATTTTACTGGTTGCCGCAATCTCCTTTTCACTCACGTCATGTACCAAAGAATTCAGCCAGGAGGGGCATGACCCATCACAACAAAATCTCATCATTAATGATGAAAAGGGAGGATTAAATTTTTTCCTTTACACCAATGGATCCGAGATTTCCGTAAATATTTATAATGGTACGACTCAGGTACAGGTTCATGAAGCAAATAAATACCACGAATACGAGGTTTCTGCCGGAGACCTTCAGGACAACATCGAATACACTATCGAATTGGAATATCATTCCGTTCCCGCCTCAGGAACTTTTGATCTTTTGGTCGAAGGCTTTACTGCCAGTGTAGATACAAAACAGTTTTGGATAAAAAGCATTCCGATAAATGTAGGTGATGCCGGAACAAAAAAGACGTTTTTGAAGATGACCAGGAGCAACGATCGATATATATTCATACCATATTGAAACGATTTTTCAAAAAAGCATAACTACTTTAAAGATTCGTAACAGTTTTCAGAAGCTCGAGTATGTTGAGCGTTCGTGCCAGTATGCCACGGCCTCGAGCTCGTTGCACGTCTTAATAATTTACTTTAAATAAAAAATGTACTTTAAATAAGAAAAGAGACCGAGTCTACCATACCGGAGAAAATTCTCTTAGCGCTTTTGATTAATTAATGCTGACCATGCCGGCAATTGTAAATACGAAAGACATCAAACAGCTTATCGGCACTGAGCAAATATTCAAAACAATACACAACAGTTACGGAAAGCCACCGAACTGGTTTCGACCGCCGGGTTTTATCTCTTTGTCGAGGATCATATTGGAGCAACAGGTCAGTCTTGCATCTGCCAATGCACATTTTCTCAAGCTGAATACTTACCTGGAAGAATTTACGCCGTCCAATATTTTACAACTTACAGATACCGAAATGAGAAAGTGCCAGGTCAGCCGGCAAAAGGCGAAGTATTTGCGCGACTTGTCAACAGGATTACTGAACAAGACGATCGATCTGGAAAGTTTACAACACTTAGAGCTTGAAGAAATCAGGCGCCAGCTTACCTCCATAAAAGGAATCGGTAACTGGACCACCGATATTTACCTGATGTTTTGCCTGCAAAAAAAGGATATTCTTCCGATTGGAGACATAGCCATCGTTAGTACAATAAAAGAATTATGGGGCGCAACGACGGCAACGAAAATCGTTGTATTGGCGGAAAAATGGACTCCTCTGCGTTCGCTTGCAAGCTATTATTTATGGCATTATTATTTGAGGAAGAGAAATAGGGTTGTTTGATGAATGTTGAGGATCGAAGTGAAGATTTTTTACCTTTGCGCACTATTCTTGCCCACCTGAACGAACTTTTACCCTGACGAAAATACTCAGCTTCAGATTCAAATCGAATCGTTGAAATCCAAAACAGGAGATAGAACATGGACAACGTAAAACCGATACCTGAGGGCGCCTCTATCATTATCCCCAGATTGGTGTGTCAGGATCCCATTGCAATGATTGACTTTTGCAAGACTACATTCGGCGCAGTGGAACAAGTGCGCAGACCAGGCGCCGATGGAAAAGTTGCGCATGCGCTGATGATGATCGGTTCTGCGATGCTGATGATTGAATCGGAATGGCCAACAATGACGAGCAGGGCGCCGAAACGTGATGGCAGCTCGCCTGTAGTTATTTTTGTTTATGTTGAGAACGTCGATGAAGCTGTAGCGAGAGCTGTTGCCATAGGATCAACGATTTTAGCGCCTCCGACTGACCAGTTCTGGGGTGATCGTACTGCATGGATTATGGACATTTCCGGCCATGTTTGGACTATTGCTACCCGTGTCGAAGAACCAACCGAAGAAGAAAGACAAGCACGATTAGCTCTCCTCCTCTCTGGTCAGAAACGAACTTAAGTCTCCCGAAGTATACTTAATCATTAAACCTCTTACGTAAAGCCGCCGAAATATTTGAAGGTTCGGCGGCATCAACATATATGAAATCTATAGGTATGATGAATCAAAACCAGGAACTTTTG